>JANOTC010000350.1:0-2509 GCA_031416175.1 Gammaproteobacteria bacterium | reverse complement strand
CGCGCGTTTAAAGCCAAATCCGGCGAAGTTGCTAGAGAATGCCTGCCCATCGAAGATTACGGGCGCCCGTGTGCTCGCTCCGGTTGATATGTTCTTACACAGTGCGACGCATTTATTTCACGAAGGTGAGTTTCCGCATGGCCTGCGCGATCTCGTGGATTTGGACGGATTGCTAAGCTATTTGGCGCTGACACAAAACGATTTCTGGCCAAATTTGATCGCGCGTGCGGTCGAGCTGGATTTAACGCGACCGCTTTTTTATGCACTACGGTATTGCAGCCGACTGTTGCATTCGTCGGTGCCGACCTTGGTTTGGACTGAACTGGAAGCCCATCGACCGCCTCCGGCGTTGTTGACGCTTATGGACGCGCTATTTGACCGGGCGTTGATGCCCGAACACGCCAGTTGCGAAACGCTGTTCAGTGGAATGGCGCGCACTGCGTTGTATGTCCGATCTCACTTTTTGCGGATGCCGTTGAGTCTTTTGTTGCCCCATCTTGCGCACAAAGCGTTCCGACGTCGCTTTCCTGACGAGAGCGAAGGCGAAAAGACGGGCCCTTGAGCCACTCTTTTTGATTTAAATCACAATCAATTACGTCTTTCCTATCTGGATGGCTTTACTTCAGCCCCAACATAATTACAATACGAACGGCTGAAATCTTTTTCGCGCGGGTTACCGACCACGTACGATCATTAACCACAGTAGGGTAAGGGACTGATATGATAAAAAAAGCACACGCTTTCGCGGCGTTTTTTGCGCTGATTTCCGTAGCCGGGGGGGTGCAGGCTGGCGGCGACCCAGATGCCGGTAAGGCTAAATCAGATTTGTGTCAGGGCTGTCATGGCGGCGACGGGATGAGTGTTAATCCCGAGTGTCCGAATTTGGCGGGCCAAAAGGCGGGTTACATCGTCAAGCAAGTTCTTGATTTCCAGAAAGGGCATCGTAACAACGACACGATGTCTCCGATGGCGGGTATGATCGAAAATATGCAGGATCTGAAAGACATTTCTGCATTTTTCGCTAGCATGCCCACCATGACGGCGGCGAAGTTTATGTCGCCAGCCCCAAGCGATAAGAAATTAATCGCGCAAGGCGAGAAATTGTTTATCGAAGGCAATGTTGCCTCTGGTTTGTATGCATGCGTCAATTGCCATGGCCAAAAAGGCAAGGGCAAAGACGCCGGCAATCAAATCTTCCCGATCATTGGTGGCCAACACGACGTTTACTTGCGTAAGCAGTTGACCGATTTTCGTGCGGCTGCTCGCACCAATGACCCAGCCGGTATGATGGGCGATATTGCTAAGAAGTTGGCTGATCCAGAAATGGAAGCACTCATCGCTTACTTGTCAAACCAGTAAGCTTAGGGTTGTGTTGAACAATAAAGGCGGGCTGAGTCCCGCCTTTATTGTTTGTGCTCGCGTAATTGTTCCTGCGCCATTAATTTCGCTGCGTGTTTACTAACCTTCAATGAATTCAAAATGTGTACGTTGGGTGATGGGAGTCGCGTTGCTCGTCGTATCGAACGGCGCGTTGGCGCAATTCTTGTCAGCCTGTGACGAGGGAAATAAGGGCAACACCCGCGTCGCCGTGGGACAGCTTATCCAAGACAAATTGCAGGATGGGAGTGCGGCGCCGGCCATGATCGTCGTTCCATCGGGGAAATTCACAATGGGGGACGCTTTAGGTGTTGGAAAATATTATGAGAAACCAGCGCATGAAGTTTCAATAACCCATTGTTTTAGCATAGGAAAATATTCCGTTACGTTTGCTGAATTCGACCAGTTCACGCTCGCGACCGGCAAGCCCTTAGTTTCTGAGTACAAGTGGGGCCGGAACACACGGCCTGTTATTAATGTTAGTCTCAGCGACGCGATAGAATTCGCGCATTGGCTGAGCGCGCAGACAGGCCAGCGCTATCGCTTGCCAAGCGAAGCTGAGCGCGAATACGCAGCGAGGGCAGGGAGTCAGGGGCGTTATATTTGGGGTGACGAGGTGGGCCACAACAACGCTAACTGTAATGGCTGCGGTTCGGCGTGGGACAGAAAAATGACGGCGCCTGTGGGCCAGTTCGGCGCCAACGCGTGGGGTCTCCATGACATGCACGGTAACGTGTGGGAGTTAACGGCTGACTGTTGGAATTTCACGTTTGACAATGCGCCTACGGACGGCAGTGCGTGGCGTGAAGGAGATTGCACGCGTAGTGTGTTGCGCGGTGGCTCTTGGGGTGATACGCCGTTCGATTTACGTGCAACAACGCGATTAAGAAGTTTTGCTGGCACGCGTACGATTGTGATTGGGTTTCGGCTGGTGCGGGAGCTATGAGTGGGGGAAGTGTATGGATGGTGGTTATTTGCTAAGACATTTCAAGTTGCCGTCTTTCTTTTCAATGACGGTGTGCAGCGACTCCGTACGCTCAGGTTCTATGGTAAAAAGCTTGGCGGATGCAGCCAGTAGGGTGCTTTCGTCAACGGGCTTGAGTATGCACGCTGATTTGGGCGGCATATTGTC
>JANOTC010000349.1:0-10625 GCA_031416175.1 Gammaproteobacteria bacterium | reverse complement strand
GGTTTGCTTCAAATGTGAGTGGGCGAGGAATTAGGTGTTGACTCGGAGCGGCGAGCCGATAACAAAGCGTTACCGAGACAACTGCCAACACGATTAAAGTGGCTGGACCGGTAATTATCTCGAACGACTGCGTAATTGATTCGCGTTTCTTGTTCATGTGTTCCCCCACTTGATCCTGGCATAGCACAGGATCAGTAGTCAGTCTAACACATGGTAGGTAGTTGTGGATCCGGTGTCCTCAGTGAGTTCATACCGAACTCGGAAACCGAACAATACCGAAGAAGATATGTGGCGAAGACACTAAAACTGACGCGACAAGACCCCTACGAAAGCCAGGCGGTGCAAACAACCGCACCAAAGACGACGTTACTTAGCCTGCACCTTCGTTAAACCGCAGCGCGCGCAACGGTGAACCGTGACGAGCTTGCCCTGTTTTACATCAAACGGCTTTTCTTGGACAACGACCCATTTATGCAACCCATTTTGGCAAAAAATCTTGCCCTTATGCGGGTCGGCTGGCTTGGGTCGTTTGAACGGAATGACTTCGCCCATTGCGTCTCCTCTTTTAAGTTTCGCGGGTCCGAAACCAACCGGCTATCGCGTACCGGTCCACCGTAGTGGGGCGAACTTCGTGGTACAACCCCTGGCTAAGAAAGCACACTAGTGTACAGCCCTTTGGGGCGATGTCGATATAGGTATCTTGCGTTGAATCGCCGGAAAAAATCCGCAATTCACCACCGTGGCTAGTTTGCCAATCTGGATTTAAATAGGCAATGCACGATACCACACGTTGCGATTTTCCGCGCGCCTGGTCCATATGGCGGCGATAAAATGCGCCAGGTGGGTAGGCGGTGAAGTGGCATTCGAATTCAAATGCGCCAAGCTGTAATTCACGATTCAGTGCCAGCCTGAGTTGTTCCATGAGTAACAGAAAGCTTAGTTGGCCGGGCTGCGCTGTGTTCTTGTCGAACCAGGCGATGTTGTCACTCCGAATCGACAATTCCGGCTTTCTTAAGCCACTGGCGATGGTGCCGGGCCGAAATAATTTGGCCGACTCTAATGCACAGGCTTCTGCGCGAAGCTGGGCGACCAGCGAAGTAGAAAAAAAAGCGGCGCTTTGCGCATACCGTTGCTGTGCCACGGCGGCGACTAGTAACGCTATTGATTCAGAGGGGACGTCAGTGTTCATACTCGTTTGAGTATGTCATTTTGTTGGGAGTCCGGCTATGTGTTTAGTCGTTATGGCGAGGCAGAGTAGGGTGACGGGTCTAGGCTGTCAATGATGTCGTCGCCATCGTCGTCGTCATCCACTGAGTTAACAAAGCCGTCGCCATCGGTGTCGATAAACAGATCCATGTTGGCGACAGGCAACTCTGTGTTTGTTGCACGTTTACTCAATTTGATGAGATTAGCTTTTACTTGGTCTGGGTGAACTAGCCGTGACGCGTGTTGCAATTCAGCGACTAACGCGGGACTGCCCAAGGTTCCTGTGTCGGCAATGGAGTAGGAAAGGTTGTCTAGCAAATAGGTTAATTCCGTTTCCACGGGCGATAATCTATTTTCCTTTTGTTTTTCCATGGCGTACTGGGAAACGGTGGCAGATAAAGCTAATAAATAGCCATTGCTGGTGGCACGGGAGGCTTCAGAATTGAATAGACTCAATTCTGTGAAGTCCACCACGTTCGCGACTGGCAGGATCGCTTCGAAACTGTGTATAACCGCTATTTCACCTTGCTTAATCGCCTCTTCAATCGGCACTCCCGATTTCGCCAGTTTTTTGATTTTACTGTAAGCGAGATGCGTTAATACGTTGATATAGGCATGTTGCTCGGGGTTCGCGTTGACGTTGTAAATGGCGCGTAAACGAAGATTCCCAGTATTGGATAGTTCGCCGGTAATCTCATTATAGTGGACGCCATCAGCTTCGATCAAAATGGGACCCACCGCTTTGAAGGTAAAGCTGAAACTGCCTAAGTCGTCGGTTATCGATCCGAGGGTTGTTTCGTTCGTGCCCTCCGCCGTGGCGGTGAGTCGATTAATGAGGACGCGGGTGTTTCTTACGTACGGGCCTTTTTGCGCAGCGCCTGTGATGGTGAACGGTTTGATCTTGTCGTTGCCGTCCGCTAGGCCGGTGCCCACTATTCCGTCAGAATCGCCGCCACCGCATGCAGAGATCAAGACAACTAACAGTGCAACAAACGCCCAGCTAATCTGCTTTTTTATCGTCATTCGAATTATCCTCGGAATTGGACTCGAAATAATAAATTCCCATACCAATCCGTTTGCCGGTTGCTGCGCTTTTTGTCCTCGGGTTTCGATTTTCAGCTAACCATGAATTTAACTCAACCAATAAACTCGACGCTTTTTCGCTGCTCAAGGTTTTAAACTTTTGTGCGATCTCAGGTGAAATTGAGTGGTAGGCCACCGCGCGTTGGAAACGTTTGTCCGCTTGACCTTTGTTTTCTAAGTTGTGGTCTAAGGTTTCCAAAAGATCGTTGGTGCTCATGGCGGCAATGGCAATTTGTTCTTCAATTTCCCGGTCAGGAATATAACCATCCGCACACAATACCACGCGATCATTTTCCAACTTCGCGGCACCTACCCGAATCAATTCGTCTAACACGGCACCTGCAGTAATGTCGCCGCTATAGCGCTTTACTAAAGTTGAAAAACTCCCCTGTTCTCCATGCAAGGGAAGACGTAGAGGCCGATTTTTCTTGTCACAAAATTCTTTGTCACCTTGCCAGCCGTGAACGACGCGAACCGCCCGGTTAATAGGCTTCGTTGTCTTCCGGTCATCACTTTCTAAGGCCAATTTTAGGCGTAATACTTCTTTGCGACTTAAGCCGGTGAGTACCGCAACACGCGATACCGTGGGATTTCGCTCAACCACAGGGAAGTCACGAAAGCCCACGTCAACAAACACGCGGCGCGCCAGCTCACTAAATTCACTGTGCGAAAAGCCGTGACGAATTAACATGCGTACTAAGGGGCGGAGAATTTTGAAGGTCGCCGCCTCGAGTCGCTCTTTAAATTGTGACATGGTGGGATAATAGTCCCGGTCGTAGGTAAAGTCAAGGCGTAGTGTAGGGTAGCGAACAGGTGAGGCAGACAGGCTCAACGGTGGCAGAGTAAAGTATTTGCAGCCAAAATGCGAGTCGCGAGATAAGGCGTCACGTCGAATGCGTCGTCAATTCCATCGCCGTCGTCGTCGGTGTCAATGTCATTCACCAGGCCGTCACCGTCGGTATCAATGAATGAGTCCAAGTTAGCGACGGGAATGTCTACTTTTGCGACCGCAAAACTTCGTTGGGTTAGGTTCGCGCGAATTTCGTCTGGGCGCAATTGCATGGAGCCTTTTTTCAAGACGGCGATTAAAACTGGGTCGTCGATTCTTCCAATTTCCGTAAAATATGTCGCCAGGGTATTAAGGAGCTGTGTCATCTCGGCTTCGACAGTGGTGTCTGATCGCGTTCCTTTGAGCAGAATAGCGGCTTGATAGAGCGTTGCGGACAGCGCTAACAGGTTGCCATTGCTGGCAGCCTGTGACGGGTCTGTGTCGAATAGGCTAAGCGCGCTAAACGCGATGGTAGAGGCGATTGGCAGCGCGGGTCGGAGTCCGTCTATTACGGCAGACTCACTCCGCTTTATAGCGTCCGTTACCGGGGTTCCCGTGCGAATGAGTTTCAATATTCTGCCATAGGCCAAATGGGTAAGTACATTGATGTGCGTGCGCTGATCGGCGTGATTAATGACATTGTAAATGGCGCGCAGTTGTAGCCTGCTTTGTGAGAGTTGCCCGGTGACTTCGTTGAAATGAACGCCGTCGGCTTCGATCAATATTGGACCAGTAGCCTTGAACGGAATTTTGAAATTACCGAGGTCGTCGACCGTCTCGCTGAGCGTGGTGTCAAATGTGGCTTCACCTTGGGCTGTGAGACGATTAATGAGTATGTGCGTGCCTTTGATAAACGGGCCTTTTTGCGCGGCACCGATGATGAAATGGGGTGTATTCATTTCGTTAGATGGAGTGTTTGCCGGAATAATCGTCGCTTCACCTTGTCCGCATGCCGCGATGAGCGCCGAGAATAGCGCCAGGAAAAGCGGCGACGCAGTGGTCGGCTGCGTCGCTTTATGTTGAAAGCCATTTTCTTTTTTCGATTTGCCACCGAATGGTCTTGTCCATTGCGGCGAAACTGTCTTTATTATGCGCTTAATTTTCATATTCTTTACGGACGTTCCGTTCGAGTCGTCACCTCGTGGCTAGTGGGATTATTATCCCGCATTGTTGTTGCCGTCAAGACCTAGTTGGAAAAATCTTTTATTGGGTGACATCGGCCTATGGGTATTCTTTACGCGTTTAGCGCGCATTGGCAGCCTTAATCTTGACACTTGAAATGCTTCATATACATTTAAACTCTGGCGTTGCTGACTGTTGAAACGAATACGCAGCTATCCCGCAAAAGTTTTATACCACCGGAAAGTAGGTCAGTCATGACACACGTTAGATATGCCGTAGCAAACACCCTACGGATGATTACTGCAAGCTTGGGAAGAATGATTTTACAAACCGACTGCCTGACGAGAGCTTGCCAGCGCTTCATGTTGCTGCTTGCCGTGCTCCTGGCTGCGCCTACACATGCTGCCGAACTTGCCCCATTGCAAATGGGCCTCCTGCCCTATTTGAGCAGCGACCAATTGTTTAAAAATTTCCTGCCGATGAAGAATTATCTGGAAGTAAAGCTCAATCGGCGCATAGAAATGAGCACCGCGCCAAATTTCAAAACTTATGTTCAGCGCGCCGCGCACGGCGATTATGATATTTATCAGACTGCCCCACATTTCGCTCTGCTGGCCGAAACTGAAAGTGGCTATCATCGTGTCAGCCGTTTTATGCGCGAGCTTGACGGCAGCGTGGTCGTGCGTAACGACAGTACGGTGAAACGCATAGAGGATTTGCGCGGACGCACGGTCATCACCCCTGATGCACTTGCTATTACCTCTATGCTGGGCGAACAGTTATTAAAGGATCATGGTTTGATGTCGGGGCGGGATTACCAGTTGGATCGCAGCAGCTCTCACAATAATGCCATCCTGACGGTATTTAACGGTGGTGCCGATGCGGCGCTTACCTCGGCTGCTGTGTTTGAACATCTCGATGCTGAGTATAAGCGCGAACTGAAGATTTTAACCAAGACGCGCACCGTGCCGCACATGATGATTATGGCGAATCCGCGCCTGATACCAGCGGAATTTCAGAAATTAAAATCTGCGCTGCTGGCATTTAAAAACAACGGAGCTGGCCGAATTTTTTTTGAAGCCACCGGCTATGGCGACATGGGCCCCATTACCGATGCTGACATGGCACAGCTGCGCCCATTCATCAAGGCGACTCAGGATCAATTGAAATGAGCGAACACGGGCGTTTTGGATTTCGCTCATTGCGCTTCAAACTCGTGCTGGCCAGTATCGTGATCGAGGGTGTCATGCTGGCTGCGTTTATAAGGAACAGCGCACGCATTACCGACAATGGGATGCAAGAGACATTTCAAAATAGAGTGCAAACATTGGTCCCGTTAATGAGCGCCAGCCTGTCCAACCCGCTTTTTCAGCGCGATTACGCAACGTTGAATGAGCGGTTGAAAAAGATTGTGCAGCAGGATGCGCTGGTATACCTTGAGGTGCGCGACGAACGTGGTCGGATCGTGGCCAAGCATGGAAGTGTGCCGGGCGGGGAGCGGCACGATATTGGTTTTGATGAACCCGACGGGGTTTACGATCAGGCATTTGATATCACCCTGGCCGAGCAGGTCATAGGCCATGCGCGCTATGGCCTCAACGTCAGCATATTGAAAACCACGCGGACCAAGATGCAGACCCAGGGTGCGACTTTGGCGCTAATTGAGATCGTGCTCACATTCCTGTTATTGACGACGTTTGGCTATCTGTTGACGCGCAGGTTGGGTGAATTGGCACGGGCAGCGCAAGCAATTCAGGCAGGCGATTATGGCATGCGCATTGCCGCAGAAGGCCGCGATGAAGTGGCTGTGGCCGCGCACGCATTTAACGCCATGGCGCAAACCGTCGAACGCGATATTGACGCGCGCGAGCGGGTAACAACCGCATTGCGTGACAGTGAGCAGCGACTGAGGTCGGCCCATTCAACAATAGAGGGGTTGAATAAGGATTTGGCGCAAAAAGTGGAGGACAGAACCCGCGAGCTGGAGAGTGTCCACCGAGAGCTTGTTCGCAAAGAAAAACTATCGACACTTGGGCAACTCACGGCAACGGTCGCGCATGAGATGCGCAACCCATTAGGCACGGTGCGCACAGCGGTGTTTTCTATTGGCGATGCCATTGAGCGAAATCAACCTGAGCGCGTGCGCAGGGCATTGTTGCTTGCGGAACGCAACATTCGCCGTTGTGACGCCATCATTGAAGACTTGCTAAACTTTACCCGTAAGAAGGCCCTTAAACTAACGCCTGTTGCTCTGGACGGTTGGCTAGAACAATTGTTAAGCGAGCAAAAAGTGCCAGATTGGGTCGAGCTAAGGAGTACGTTGGTAAGCGATGCCCTCGTCGAAATCGACACCGAATATCTGCGCCGGGCGGTGATAAACGTAATGGACAATGCCGTTCAGGCCTTATCGGTGGAAAATCCACTGTTGAACAAAATTCACATTGAAACAAGAGTCTGCGATGGCCGGGTGGAAATTCGAGTTTCCGATACCGGTCCAGGTATACCGACAGACATTTTGGATAGAGTATTTGAACCTTTGTTCAGCACGAAAACCTATGGCGTGGGACTTGGGCTGCCCATTGTTAAAGACATTATGGAAGAGCATCATGGCGGTATTAACATAGAATCTTCTGTAGGCAAAGGAACAACGGTGACGTTGTGGCTGTTAGTCATTGAATAATCAGGAATCCGCCGTTTTGAATGCAAAAAAAGTGTTTATCGTTGATGATGATGAAGATTTTGCGGAGAGTTTGGCCATGGTGTTGGAAGGCCGTGGCTACCAGGTAGAGCTGGCCAGCAGTGGCGAGGAAGCTATTCGCAAATTTCGCGAAAATGATTATGCGATCACCTTCATGGATGTGAAAATGTCCGGGAAAAATGGGGTGGAGAGTTTTCTGGAAATTCGCAAATTCAAACCTGATGCGCGCGTGGTCATGATGACCGGTTACAGTGTTGAACAGCTTCTGAATCAAGCCATTGAGAATGGTGCATGGGATGTGTTAAGCAAGCCCTTGGACATTGCCAAGGTGCTCAAGCTCATTTCGGAACTGCCTGCCGGTGGGGTGCTAATCGCAGACGATGACCCAGACTTTGTTGAAAGCATTAAAGGTTTGCTGGAGGCGGTTGGAAAAATAGTGTTTGTGGCAAGCAATGGTCAGGAAGCGGTGAATAGGGTGGTCGCGGGTGGAATTGATCTATTGATTCTTGACATGAGAATGCCGGTGTTAAACGGTCTAGAGGCACTCCTTGAGTTAAAGCGACGTGGCTGCCTGGTGCCCATCATCGTTGTTACGGCATTCGGCACAGAAGAAATGCAAAATGTTCAAAATATGGCTGTCAATGGGATATTGAAAAAGCCCTTTGATCCGGGTGAACTCCTTAACGCAGTTGAAGCGCTATTAAAATGACAATTGAAATGTCCGGGAATCATTATGAAACGAGTGAGACCGACACGGATAGGCGGCACGTTCTCATTGTTGATGACGAAGTCGACTTCGTTGACAGCTTGGCTGATATCCTTGAGTCACGCGATTTTATCGTCGACGTTGCACATAGCGAAAAAGGGGCGATGGAGAAAATTGCCACCGTCCCCGCTGACGTGGTCCTGCTCGACGTGCGACTCGGGCATTCAGACGGGGTGCAGCTGATCGCGCAGCTTAAAAAAACAAGGCCGAACATTGTCTGCGTGATGATGACAGGTTATGCCGAAATTGAAAGTACGATCCATGCATTGCATGAAGGCGCATACGACTATCTGCACAAACCCCTTGATGCACATACCTTACTTGCGACCCTGGGCCGGTGCTTCGAAAAGCTAACGCTTGAAAAAAATCAACGTGTGGTAAGCGACGCTTTGCGAGCGAGTGAAGAACTTCATCGCGCCATGATCGACAATATGGTTGATGGTGTTATCAGGCTTGATGAAGACGGCACAATTTTCAGTTTTAACCACGCCGCGGAAGTCATATTTTCTTATACGTGTGCTGAAGCAATGGGCAAAAATATCAACATCCTTTTGGAACTTGTGCCCGGGGGGAGTAATAGTTTTCTGGGTGCCCATATTTCGAACGAAAACTCAGCACTTGTCTGCCATCAGATGAATGCTCTTCGGAAAAGCGGTGAGGTGTTTCCTTTGCTGTTTTCGCTTTCATTGTTGCCATTCAAAGGAGTTGATCGAAAGCAGTGGATTTTCTCTTGCTTGGACATTTCAATTCAGAAAAGGCAAGAAGAACTCCTCCGTCGTAGTCAAAAAATGGATGCGCTGGGTAAGTTTACCGGTGGAATAGCCCATGATTTTAATAACGTCCTGAGTATTATTTTGGGGAATTCAGAGCAAATTAGGGATCATTTAAGGGAGCCAGAAAAAGTTGAAAAATATGCAGAACAAATTAGATTGGCGGCGGAACGCGGTTCGAAACTCACCAGTAAGCTACTGAAGTTCGCTCGGCAAAGGCAGCCTGAAGTTTCTGTTGTCGATGTTAATGTCTTGTTGCGTGACCAGTTAAATTTGTTAGAAAAAATATTGACCTCAAGGGTAAATGTTTTATTTCAATTGGCGGACAATGTATGGCCAGTGGAGCTAGACAAGCAAGATTTTGAAGATGCAATTGTGAATTTGTGTCTCAATGCGATGCACGCGATGCAGTCTGTGGGTCAGATAGCCATTAGCTCTTGCAATAGAGAAATCGATATTTCAGCGGGTCAACGCATTGATGTCAGTGCGGGGAGCTATGTGTCATTGAGCGTAGCCGATACCGGTAGTGGGATTGCGGCAGAAATATTAGAGAAAATATTCGATCCTTTTTATACGACAAAAGGCGAGTTAGGAACGGGATTGGGATTAAGCCAAGTCTACGGCTTTGTGAAACGCAGTGGTGGAGCCATTGAAGTTCATTCTGAATTGAACCGTGGCAGTTGTTTCACCCTTCATTTTCCAAAGAGTAGGAAGGCATTCTCTAGTGAGGAAAGCGTTCCTATTAAGAGTAATGCGGTATTAAGTGGGCATGAGACATTGTTAGTCGTGGATGACGAGCAAGCATTGGTCGATTTGGCCGCTGAAATGTTGTCGTTCGAAGGTTACCGCGTGCTAACGGCCAATGACGGATTGCAAGCCTTGGCAGTGCTTGAGAAAGAACAAGTAAGTTTGATCGTATCTGATGTTGTTATGCCAAACATGGATGGCTACCAGTTTGCCGAGGTCGTCCGCCAACGATATCCGCACATTAGAGTACAAATGGTAAGTGGTTTCACCGATGATCGCGGTCATAAGGTGGATAGTAACGAGTTGACAGCACATATTCTTCATAAACCCTACACGATGAAAACCTTGTTGAAGCGGGTTAGGTACTTGCTTGATTTGGGGAAAATTCAAATTCCTAACGCCAAGCGGACCGTCTTAGTATTGGATGACGATGAAGACGCACAGATGCTGTACAAAATTAAGTTAGAAAAACTTGATTGCCTTGTTTCGGTCGCGTCGAACGGTGACATGGCGATTGAACACTATAGAAAAGCATTGGATGCAGAAATTCCTATCGACTTGTTGATTGTTGATTTATCTATACCTGGCGGCATAGGCGGCAAAGAGGTCGCGAGCGCCGTTCGAAAAATCAACCCCTATGCAAAAATCATCGTAGCGAGTGGAAACGTTGAGGCGCCGGAGATGATAAAGCCATTAAGTTACGGTTTTGACGGGGCCGTTAGAAAGGACATTAGCCAATTAGAATTGAAAAGCATGTTAGATAATATTTTTGCGCATGGCTAAATATATTCGAACTTGAAACTAACCAAACTGCACGCAACGTCGCGAAATGTTCCTATGTTCAAACCCTGTTAGTGGGAAACTGATTTCGGCGTCGGCATTGGCCACGCCCATCGCCAAAAACAAGGGGCGTAAATGTTCATCGGTGGGGCGCGCAAAAGCGGCGTGCGGCGCTAGTTTTCGGTAGTCAAACAAACTCGGAAGGTCACGCTGTATGATCTTGTCGGCAAGCCATTCGTCGAATTCGGCAGCCCACGCGTCTGGAGTGGGGTTGTCCACCATGTCGATATGTCGCAAATTATGTGTTAGGCTACCACTGCCGATTATGAGCACACCTTCTGCAGACAAAAAGGCCAGTGAACGCCCTAATTCAAATAAGCAGAGTGGTGTTAAGTCGCGCGGCAGGCTCATTTGCAAAATAGGGACATCGGCATTCGGGTACATATGCAATAACGGAACCCAAACACCGTGGTCTAATGGACGTTCAGGTTCCCGGCGAATCGTATAACCGCGCAAGCCTTCTTCTAGTTGATTGGCGAGATCTTGCGCGCCGGGCGCTGGATAACGGACTTGATAAAGTGCTTCGGGGAACCCATGAAAGTCATACATCAACGGGCGCGTTTG
>JANOTC010000348.1:0-7260 GCA_031416175.1 Gammaproteobacteria bacterium | reverse complement strand
GCTACTCGGCGGGTCCGCCTATGTGCGGCGAAAGAAAAAACCTAGTTTCGGCTAAACCGTGATGGAACTCAGGCCGTGGGCTTAAACGCGGCGGCAATGACTAACAAGGGAATGCCCAAGCATTGGGCCTATCTTTGGCATTGGGGCTTACGCCCTTTAGCTTGCGCCTGCTGATAAAGACTCATCGCACTCGGCATACGATTTTCTAAGTCAGCAATGCGCGTGTTGTGTGAGGGATGGGTCGACATCCATTCTGGCGGCTGGCCACCACCGGCTTTACCCATATTGACCCATAGTTTCACACTTTCGCGTGGATCGAAGCCCGCCTTCGCCATCAAATCTAAGCCGAGCAAATCGGACTCACTTTCCTGCGTGCGACCGAATGGCATCAGCACACCGTATTGTGCGCCTAGCCCTAACGCGGCCATGACACCGTTCTTGGCAGGCGTTGGTTCGCCTGCTAATACGCGCACAACGTCCAACCCAGTTTGTGTTAGGGTCGCCTGGGACATTCTCTCGGCCCCATGTTTCGCTAACACATGCGCCACTTCATGGCCCATGACCGTCGCCAATTGGTCTTGATTGACGGCCACCTTCATGATGCCGGTGTGCACGCCAATCTTGCCACCAGGCAAGGCAAAAGCATTCGCCGTATCGTCTTTGAAAACATTGACCTCCCACTGGCCACCCGCATATTCACCTTCAATGGCCGTGGTGATGGCATTGGCTATACAACGAACGTATTCGTTCGTCTTTGGATCTTGGGAAATGGGCGTTTTCTTTTTCAAATCTGCGTAAGCAGCCACGCCCATTTCCTGCATTTGTGCATCGGACATGATATTTAGCTGCTTTCGACCTGTTGGCGAGGTTGCACAGGATGCCACAGCGATCGCCAATGCACTTATTACTAATGTCCGAACCACCGCAAACTCCTAACCAATAATTCACAACACCAACGAATACATTACTCTTTTTCAGGCTTGATAGCCAGGAATACGGGACTACCACGTCGATTAACCAACACAGGAACCGATTTGTCCGTAGGCAACTCTTTGATCAACGACTTGAACTGCTTGACACTTTCGATGCTGACGTTGTTGATCATCATGATGATATCGCCACGACGCATTCCCGCATCGGCGGCTGGACCACGTTTCACGTCTTTCACGGCAATGCCGCCGCTGGAACCTAATTCCAATTTTTCGCGTTGCTCTTTGGCGATGTCAGTGACCACCACACCAAGACGGTTGTCGGTGGTGCCGCCGTTATTGTCCTGACCTTTATTGGCTAGCTTAATATCATCTTCCTCCGGCAACTCGCCGATCTTAACCATCAATTTTTGTGCTTTACCATTGCGAATAATATCGACGGGAACTCTCTTTTCGACCACCGTGACACCAACTAATGGCGGCAGATCAGAGGAATGATCAATATCTTTTCCATTGAAACGAACAACCACATCGCCTACTTGGAAACCTGCTTCTGAAGCAGGACTGTTTGGCAACACTTGCGCGACCAAAGCGCCATACGGCTTATCCATATTGAAGGATTCGGCTAATTCACGGGTCACATCCTGAATAAGGACGCCCAGCCAGCCACGCGTCACTTTTCCTTTGCTTTTCAGTTGATCAACCACTGACATCGCAATATCAATTGGGATGGCAAATGAGACGCCCATGTAGCCGCCCGTGCGACTATAGATTTGGGAATTTATTCCGACCACTTCGCCTTTGAGATTAAACAACGGTCCGCCCGAGTTACCGGGATTAATAGCGACGTCAGTTTGGATAAACGGCACGTAATTTTCGCGTGGCAAGCTTCGTCCCTTTGCACTGACAATGCCTGCCGTGACGGAATAGTCGAAGCCGAATGGTGAACCAATGGCTAACACCCATTCGCCCACTTTGAGGTCATTCGGCTTGCCAATGGACACAGCGGGCAAATCTGTTGCATCAATATGTAAAAGCGCCAAATCACTACGCTCGTCACGGCCCACCAATTTCGCGTTAAATTCGCGCCGATCATTCAACCTAACAATGATCTTGTCAGCATTTTCGATCACATGGTTATTGGTTAACAAGTAACCGTCTTTTGAAATTATGAAGCCCGATCCTAACGACTGGCCTTCATTTTCATCGCCATTGCCGTTGCCACCACCTCCACCTCCACCTCCACCGCCGCCTCCGCCTCCGCCGCCGCCACCTTCTTCACCGAAATAGCGCTTGAACCACTCACCAAAAGGACTCCCTTCTGGAAATTCAGGCATGTTCGGAGGGGAACGTTTGGAATGAGGCGAACTTGGCTTCGCTTTTTGTTGCGTGCTGATGTTAACGACTGACGGTGCGCTATCTACTACCAGGCCAGTGAAGTCAGGCAAGTCCTTGGCAAAAGCCGTAACGGGCGCCATCATGGCCAGACCGAACAAACCTATTAGCACCGCCCTAAACCGTTTTTGTATTACTGCCACGCCCATGCTTAACTCCAATAATGTTATATCTGACCAACGTACTTCAGCCGCCGTTTTAATTCGCCACGCCTATTTCACCAAGACACTCAGTCGACAATTTAGATCTCGCTACGCCGAATGAGTGGCACAAAATCTTTCTTTGGCAACTCTCTGCGCAATATATGCAAATCATAATTTCCGCCACTTTGCTTCCGATGCGCCCACATCCGCGTCCAGACAACACCTAGAAACAGACCCATGATACCCAATAGCACGCGCACGCCTTCACCTTCGGCCACGCCGAAAATCCGCAGCACCGCACTGCCTACCATCGCGGCAAGTAACATACTGACCACAGGCACGGCGAAAAATGCGGCGGCCGAATGAAGTAACGCAGAATCTTCCATCCCGACAATAACTACATCGCCTGGCTTTAGGTTCGCGAGTTCATTTTTGGCCTGAATTCGTGTTCGACGATTTCCAAGCACGCTGCTTAAGACCGCCGTCCCGCACCCTTTGTTCACTGAACAATTTCCGCACGTCGATTGCCTTTGGGTTTCGATCCAGACGTGGTTGCCTTGGCTGGCGACGACGATGGCGCGCTCTTCAATCACGCTTGTTTACACCCATAACCTTATTAAAAAAAACAAGAACGGAAGTCGCACGTTGGACTTCGGTAAGTGGCCGCGCTAGCACGAAAGAAATCACTGAATATTTGCGCGGGGCATGGACAGAACCACGCCTGCTGTCCCCTTGTAATAGGTAACAGCAGACGTGCAACAAATGCATTGATGAAGGCGGCGTGATACGGCGATTCAGCTGAAAGCGCACTATTTGGCGGCGTCAGTCCCAAAGCTAACAACGTGAGCAGACGAATTTAGAATTACCTGCGCATCCGCGACAGGCGCGATGGCCTGCTGTTGACGCAGATAATGTTCTAGGCGGGGAATATCGCCAATCGCCAAGCGACGCCATTGGTCACTATTAACCGGACCCGCTTGTGTGATCACGACTGGAGCAGGCGGCGCCTGAAAACGAGGGTCAATTTTCTCGGGGACAGCGTCTACTTGTAAAACAGCGCTCTCTATTGCTTTCTGATCAGCGCTTTTCGCAATCACATTTTTCTCCGCTGAGCGGGGAGGCTCCGCTAACATGCTCAAGCCGATAAATGCGACGACGGAAACAGCGGCTGCCGTGGCAAAACCGAAAGAACTCCAACCTTTGTGGCGCGGCTTGGGAATCGGTAAGTTTTCAATAATTTCTTCTGGCTCGATGACGATTTCTTTTTCTTTTGTGGCAGCCACCGCCAAATAAACGGGATCTGATTCCAATGCGGCCTGAACACGTGTCAATAGGCTTGCACCTATACAGGGGGTGTATTCGCGTCTCATGGCACTACGCACAACATGGTAACGACCCCACGTCGCTTTCAGCGCCGATTCAGTCTTGAGTGATTTAATTATACCATCGACCGAAGCACCTTCTAGGTCGCCGTCCATCAATGCCGATATGTCTTGCTGCGCGTTCTGAGACATCTTATCCACCTTATTCCTCGCAATCGTTTGGGGCCTGGCAAGGAAACAACAAGCGACACGCGTAGTAACTCAGCACGCACACGCTTTTCAGCACCCTACCGTCAATAACGAAACAGCGTTAACACCTTGTTTAAGGCATCACCGCTCTAACAAAGGTTCTAGTTTTTTATCAATCGCCTCGCGGGCACGAAAAATACGCGAGCGTACCGTTCCTACAGGGCAATCCATCGCTTGCGCGATCTCTTCATAACTCAGACCTTCCATTTCTCGAAGAGTTATCGCGGTTCTCAGATCTTCGGGTAATTGTTCAATCGCCCGAAAAACGGTTACCTCGATCTCATCTTTTAGCGCCAAGTGCTCCGGTGTCGCGATGTCACGCATCGCCGACGCCGTTTCGAGGTATTCCGCGTCTTCGACATCGACGTCGGATTCAGGCGGCCTTCGTCCTTGCGAGACCAGGAAGTTCTTCGCGGTATTTATGGCGATTCGATAAAGCCACGTATAAAACGCGCTCTCGCCCCTAAACCTTGGCAAAGCCCGGTACGCCTTGATGAACGCTTCCTGCGACACGTCCAGCACCTCGTCTGGATCGCGCACATAACGCGAAATCAATTTTCCGATCTTATGCTGGTATTTAAGCACCAAAAGATCGAAAGCTCTCTTATCACCTCGCTGAACTCGCTCAACCAGTTCTTGGTCGACGTTCTGCTCACTCATGTGAGCCGTCCCCACGACGTGCGATACAATTCCATTTGCCATTTTCATAGACAATTCGCATGTAATATAGTTCTGCCTAAGTTGTGCGGCCTTTTTCGAAAGGCGACCGCCCAGCCGTCCGGCGGACCTTCCGCCACCATTTTGCCCGAATCCATCGTACGATGGTGAAAAATAATTTGGAATGATAACGCAACACAAGAGAATTTAATGAAAAATCAGTATCAATACGATGTGCTCATTATCGGAGCCGGAGCCGCTGGCCTGACGCTCGCCTTACGCCTTGCGGATCGCGCCCGCGTTGCGGTGCTTGCAAAGGGAATGATTACGGAAGGGTCAACGCTTCACGCCCAAGGTGGCATCGCGGCAGTAAGCGATATGGAAGACAGTCTCGATGACCACGTCAAGGACACGGTCTCGACCGGGGCTGGGCTTTGCGACATCGACGCAGTCAAATTCACCGTTGGCCACGCGCAAGAAGCGGTGCAATGGTTAGTCGGCGAGGGCGTGAAATTCACGCGCACTAAAGCGGCGGACGGCACATCCAGTTTTCATCTAACCCGAGAAGGCGGTCATAGTTGCCGACGCGTTCTGCATGCCGCCGATGCGACGGGAAAAGAGATCGAGACAACGCTTGAGCGGCAAGCCCGGGCACACACTAATATGAGCCTGTTCCCAGATCGCATCGCGATTGACTTGATTACAACCAATAAGTTGAAGCTGCCGGGGAATCGTTGTTTGGGCGCTTACGTGTTGGACCGCCGTCAACAACAGGTCGGCGTATTTCGCGCCCGCTTTGTCGTGTTGGCCACGGGCGGCGCAAGCAAGGTCTATTTATATACAACCAACCCGGATATTGCGACCGGGGACGGGATTGCCATGGCATGGCGTGCGGGCTGTCGGGTCGCGAATATGGAGTTTATTCAATTCCACCCCACCTGTTTATACCACCCACGTGCGAAGTCTTTTCTAATTACTGAGGCAGTGCGCGGCGAAGGTGGCAAATTGTTGTTGCCAGATCTCACACCATTCATGCATAAATTTGATCCGCGCGGCGAATTGGCACCACGCGATATCGTGGCGCGCGCCATTGATCATGAAATGAAGCGCCTCGGCGCCGATCATGTTTTGCTGGACATCAGCCATAAGCCGACTGAATTCGTGATTCGCCACTTTCCTAACATTTACCAGCGTTGCCTTGAATTTGGTTTTGATATAACCAAAGAACCCATTCCGGTTGTTCCCGCCGCGCACTATACCTGTGGCGGGGTGATGACGGATTTGCGTGGCCACACGGATTTAGACTGTCTCTATGCCGTTGGCGAAGTTGCGCATACTGGGCTGCATGGCGCCAATCGAATCGCGAGCAATTCGCTGCTGGAATGCATTGTGTTTGGATTTGCAGCGGCGCGCGATATTTTGGAGCGATTAGATAGCGTGCCTATTCCAGACGCACTACCGCGCTGGGATGAAAGTCGGGTGACCAATTCCGATGAGGAAGTGGTGGTTGCACATAACTGGGATGAATTGCGCCGGTTCATGTGGGACTATGTGGGCATTGTGCGCACAGACAAGCGCTTAGAGCGCGCCAAGCGCCGACTCGAACTTCTGCACCACGAAATTGAAGAATATTACGGCAATTTTCGCGTCACCAATGACTTGATTGAGTTACGTAACTTGGTGTTAGTTGGGGACTTGATTGTTCAATCAGCGATGCAAAGAAAAGAGAATGTTGGACTGCATTATTCTCTGGATGCTGAAGAGGTGACGGATGGTTCGCCGTTGCAGGCGTCTATTTTAGTGCCGCCGCATTTTGTAGCGCCGGGTTAATTTTGACATTTTGCTTTTGTGTTTGCTTAGCTCACGAATCAAAGGGTGTAGATTGTCGGGGATTGATGGATTATTGACGGAGCGCAGCACGCAGAGGAGAACTCATACATATTCGAGTTTAAGCGCGGTTATGTGAATGGATGGGGTGCCACTGCCCAATTTCACACCGCCTCATTCCGCGCCCCCAACTTTATCCGAACACGCAATTGACGAAACGCATTTGCAGCAATCATGTCCGACACGATGACCGCCGATTCACTTCGGCGGTTTCCAACAACGCGGAAATTAAGCACCGTGAGTGCCGGATGCACGAAGCTGTCGCCCATGAGTTCTGCTTTGACAATGGATTTATCCACGCGGGTTAAATGCCAATCGCCTTTTGCGTCCCACAACACGCTGCGTATCGCCATTGGATGATTGCGTGTGCCATATCGCTTGAATGTGCTGCGCATGTTTAGGTATAGCGGTGCGCCCGCCAGGAGTGGTAAGAACCACGGCAAAGGTAGCGTCCAGAGGGCGGCGTAGCCTGCCACGTAGATAGTCAGCAGGAACCCAGTGAGATTCCGCGACGGGCCGAGTTCAAGCAATAGCGGCGCGGCGTATTTCGCTGATGACATGAGCGAGTTCTACGTCTTCGCAGACGGTGTGACCTAACAGATGTCCGACCAAATCTTGATCGGCTTGTTCGAGTAGACGGTGGAAGTTCGTTTTCACAGCGTCCGGCTGAGTCGGATA
>JANOTC010000347.1:0-6884 GCA_031416175.1 Gammaproteobacteria bacterium | reverse complement strand
TGCCCTGGGCCGTCGACGTGGGATGACGGTCGAAACCGAAATGCGAATACTCACGGAATTGCAGCATGTACCGGCCATTATCGAGCGACAACTGGAATCCATTGACGCCAAAGTGAAAGCGATCGCGGATGAGTTTAGCGAGAAAAATCACGCGTTGTTTCTAGGCCGGGGTGCGATGTACCCTGTGGCGATGGAGGGTGCGCTCAAGCTCAAAGAAATTTCATATATTCACGCGGAAGCGTATCCGGCGGGTGAATTAAAGCACGGTCCGCTCGCCCTAGTGGACGCGGACATGCCGGTGATTACTGTCGCGCCGAATGACGAATTGTTGGAGAAATTAAAGTCCAATATGCAGGAAGTATCCGCGCGCGGTGGTAAGTTGTATGTTTTCGCGGACGAGACGTCGGGTATTCGCTCTAGCGAGAATATTCGCGTGTTGGATGTTGCTGCAGTGCATGAATGGGTTGCGCCGATTATTTACACTATCCCATTGCAATTACTTGCGTATCATGTGGCGGTATTGAAGGGCACGGATGTTGATCAGCCACGTAACTTGGCAAAGTCGGTTACCGTAGAGTAGGTTGGTTTAAGTCCAAAACGGACAGGACGGACAATTAAATGGGACGTTGGCTGCGGTATTTTTTCGAGCTTTGTTACTTAAAAGCGGCGCCGCAAGACGCACCTGCTTCAAAGCTGGCGATGTATGTCTCGGTCATTTTGTATTTCTTTTCTGGTATCGGTTTGACGATGTTGAGTCGCCCGTTTTTGCAATCGGTTTTGATTGCGACGGTGCAGACGGTCTTATTCCTCTTTCTCACCAATATTTCGCTGTGGATTCGCCGCGTGCCTGATCGTAACACCCAAGCGGTGACGGCGTTGATGGGTAGCAGCGTGATTATCGCTCTGGTGGCTGCCCCATTATTGGCGTGGCTCACCGATCCAGCGGTCGCTGCTCAGGCGATGGTCACTGCATTGTGGCTGGCGTTAGTGGTGTGGGAAATCGTGGTGATAGGCAGTATTTTACGCCATACGATGGATATTCCGTTGGCAGCCGGCATCGGCGTTTCGCTGATTTTTATGTACATGGCCTTTGCGGTGACGGTGCGTTTTCTCAAATTAATGGTTATTTCACCCGGCTAATATGCACATACACATTCTTGGTATTTGTGGGACGTTCATGGGCGGCGTTGCGATGCTTGCCCGCGAACTCGGCTACACGGTAAGTGGATCGGATTCTAACGTTTATCCGCCGATGAGCACGCAATTGGAAGCGGCGGGCATCATTCTGACGGAGGGTTACGATCCTAAACAATTAGAACCGGCGCCAGATTGTGTTGTGATCGGCAATGCCATGTCGCGCGGAAATCCTGCCGTTGAATATATTCTCAACAAGGGCATTCCGTACATGTCCGGCCCTGAGTTCGTGGCCGAGACGGTGTTGCGCGAGCGCTGGGTATTGGCGATTGCGGGCACCCATGGTAAGACCACAACGACGAGTATGGTTGCTTGGATTTTGGAATACGCGGGATTGAAGCCCGGCTTCTTGATTGGCGGTGTGCCGGAGAATTTTGGTGTGTCCGCGCGTTTAGGTGAGCCGCCTTTCTTTGTGATTGAGGCCGACGAATACGATACGGCGTTTTTTGATAAGCGTTCGAAATTTGTGCACTATGCGCCCCGCACGGCGGTACTCAATAACTTGGAGTTTGATCACGCCGATATCTTTACGGACTTGGATGCCATTAAGCGCCAGTTCTCGCACTTACTGCGTGTGGTGCCGGGGAACGGGCGTGTTATTTCCAATTTCGCGGACGCGAATTTAAATGATGTGATTGCCGGGGGATGTTGGTCGCCGGTGGAGCATTTCTCGGTGAATGGTCGCGACGGTTGGTGGGCGAATCCCTTGATGCCGGACGGTAGCAGTTTTGAAGTGTACTATCGTGATCGCCCATGCGGCACGGTGGAATGGAATTTGAGCGGCCAGCACAATATTTCTAACGCGTTGGCGGCCATTGCCGCTGGCCGTCATGCCGGTGTGCCGCCCGAGTTAGGTATTGAAGCACTTGCCAAGTTTCAAAATGTGAAGCGGCGTATGGAGCGGCGTGGGGCAGCGCGCGATATAACGGTTTACGACGATTTTGCGCATCATCCCACTGCCATTGCCACAACGCTGGATGGTTTGCGTAAACGGGTGGGTAAGGCGCGCGTTATTGCTGTACTGGAACCGCGTTCCAATACGATGAAACTTGGGGTGCACAAAGAGACTCTAGCAAAATCGTTAGCGGATGCCGATGTAGTCTATTTATATCAGCCCGCCAATTTAGGTTGGGATCTTTCTGCCACGGCGGCGCAATTGGGTGACAGGGGTCACGTTATGACGAGCACGGATTCAATTATCGCGGAAATTGTGCGTGCTGGCCGACCTAACGATCACGTGTTAGTGATGAGTAATGGCGGCTTCGAAAATATACATGAGCGGCTCTTGAAGGCGCTCGCTGGCAATGAATCGTGAGCGCGCGGTCACTCTCGCTATAACCGGCGCTTCGGGCGCCGCTTACGGGCTACGCTTGCTCGAATGTTTATTGCAGGCCGATCGACCGGTCCACCTCTTAATCTCAGCACCCGCCCGCGTTGTCATTGCCACGGAAACCGATCTTAAACTGCCGGGTCGGACAGACGAGCTTAGCCTTTTCTTCACAGAGCGATTTGGAGTTTCCAGTGAACTTTTGCGCGTGTACAGCCGTGATCAATGGTTGTCGCCCGTGGCGAGCGGTTCGAATGCACCGGCTGCGATGGTGGTATGTCCTTGTTCCACCGGCACACTTTCTGCAATTGCTTGTGGGTCCAGCCGCAGTTTGATTGAGCGCGCCGCCGACGTGATGTTAAAGGAACGCCGTAAGTTGATTTTGGTACCCCGCGAATCGCCGTTGTCGGTTATACACTTGGAGCACATGCTCAAACTCGCCCAAATGGGTGTTGTCATCTTACCTGCCGCGCCGGGTTTTTATCATAAGCCGACGACCGTACAACAACTAATCGACTTTGTGGTTGCCCGCGTTTTGGACCATCTGGGTGTCGAGCAACGCTTGGCGCCGCGTTGGGGAGCAACACCGGATGAGTGACGCAATATCCATTCCTATTTTTCCTTTGCACACCGTGCTTTTTCCCGATGGCCCCTTGCCATTGCGCGTGTTCGAACCGCGTTATTTGGACATGATTAGCCGCTGTATGAAATTCAATACGTGTTTCGGCATTTGTCTCATTCGCGAGGGCGTGGAAGTAGGAAAAGCCGCCAGCACGTTTGAAATGGGTACGACGGCTGTTATACACGATTGGCATATGCGGCACGACGGATTGCTCGGTGTGACAGTACGGGGTGAGCGTCGCTTTCGCATATTGAAGGATGAAGTGCAGGCAAATCAGTTGTTGACGGCTAACATTGAGTATGCGGATGAAGAGGCGCCGTGCGATGTTCCACCGAACTACTTGCCACTGGTGGATGTACTGCGTGACTTGATTTCTCAAATTGGCTACCGTTATACGGATTTGCCGATGCGCTTTGGTGATGCTGGCTGGGTGGGGTATCGCCTGGCGGAATTATTGCCGTTGAGGCTCGCGCAAAAACAATACTTCCTCCAGCTCAACGATCCGCTCCAACGCCTGGAGCGCATCGGAGCGGTATTGGAAACGATGAACGTGCAGTTGTGACTTTGCCTACCGTTTGGGGGTAAAGTCGAACATGGATTCATCGCTGAACAGCGCGTCTAACATGGACTCGTCGCTGGGGCGCGCTTCAATTTGATAATGCTTTAACCACGTTTTGAAATAATCCGGATTTTGAAACGCCAATAAATCTTCCCTGATCTGCGCAACCGTGGCCTTCAGCGATTTGATATCCGCATTTAAATGAGACTTGACCTTTCTCGGCGTGATCTTGTCCCAGGGCGATAAGCGTAGTGTCTGTCGATACGGATATTCCGCCTGATCAATTTCTTGATGCAGGTCTTCTACTTGGTTGCTGAGGATCTTGTTGTAGTATTTTAGGCGGTCGGCGGAAATGAAATTGATGCGGGTCTGATCAATTTTTTCGGTTTCCAGTTGCAGCTCGAACAACTGTAACAAATCTTTTTTGCCGTAGGCGACGTTGAGTCGGCGCATTAGCTCGGTTTTGCGCTCGCGTTCCACTTCGTCAGGTTCCCGGTCTGGGTGAAGTAACGCGACAAGCTTGCGGTAGATGTCTTGAATTGATTTTTGTAGGTTGCGTTCTTCGGCTTCTTGGTGCGCTTCGCGCTCCAACTGCTTTGCCGTTTTTTTGCGCTTGGCGCGTTTCTCTTCTTTTTGCCTTTCGGCTTCCATTACTAGCGCATCGTGTTCGGCCCGCTTTGCGTCAATAAATGCCTGTAGCTTGTCGGTGTCGTTCAAGTCAACATCGTCGCCCAGCTTTTCGCCTAACATGGCTTCCACGATGGCTTTCATCGCGTCGCCTATTTCTTCTTCCTGCTCGTCAAAGTTGACGTCACAGTATTTGTCGTGAAGCGCTTTCAGTTCGTCAGTGGGCTGATCGGTGAGAAGTCTGATGAGCAGGTCCAATATCGCATCTTTGATTTTTTCTTTTTCTTTGCGCTTAAAACCTTTTGAATCATGTGTTTTATCGAAAAAATAGACTAAGTCTACGCGCGCGGCGTTGTAGCCCTCGCAGACTACTTCGTACTCACCCGCCAATTTTTTATGGAAAATGGGTGAGAAATCGTGCCACTCGCGCAGTTGGATTTTCAACTGATCGATTTTCTTCACTAAGTCGTTGAATTGCATTTGACCGCGCGACAGCTTTTCTTTCCGCGCCGGTGTAATTTGGACGAAGTTGGGCTTGGGTAGTGGCATAAAGGTGCGACCTAAAGCAGAAGTGTGGGTGACGCTGGGGTCTGTATGGGGGGCATTATAGCTGATGAGGGGCTGGGGGTCATGGACGATGAGCGAATATGATGTGTGAGGATAGGAGGTTGTCACCGCACTCGGCGGATGATATAGACGCCTATGGGATCGGCAATTCTTCCACAAACGGCCACATGCGTAGCGGTTTCCCGTCTTCAGGGAAACGACGCGATAGTGGAGTGCCGTCGCCGAAATCGTCAGGTGGCGAGGACAAATTTCCGTTACTGTAGGTGAAACGGATGTTGTCTTTGATCGCGATCACGCTACGTTTCTTGCCCCATGAGGCCCAGTGATATTCGGCGCAGGCGTTTTTAATGCCGAAGGCGTAGACGTGGGGTTTGGTGCTGGTGAGGTCGATTAGGAAAATCTGGGAAGAGCAAGATAATTCAGGGTCGGGGGGACCTTGTATTGCCATGAGGCTGTTGTTTTTGTTGCCGTGACTAAACATCATTGGGTACGGCCCACTTAATATCGTTTTCTTGGCAAGCAGAAATTGATGTGTTGACGATCCAGGTCGATTCGGAGTTTTGCACACTTGTTCATCTAAGGTACCGAGGGGAGTTTTCAGCTCTCCTCGGTTTTCACAGACAGTCTCGTCAAAGGATGCTCCTGGTAAAATACAAATCATAAGCGCTATAAACGGCTCTTTTCTCACTTTTTAGTTACTCAATCATTCTTTTTGAGAATGTGGGTAGATTCGGACGAAATAGGGACTTGCTTCGCATCAGGGTAGAACCGACTATGAGAATATTAATTGTTATAAATTAATAAAGTGTTTTTAGTGTGTGCCCGCACATTTCACAAGCGCTTTGCGCGCCGCAGCGATTGTTTTGAGCCTGTTTGGATTACCAAGACAACTGTCATCTTGCTCAACGATAAGTTTCCCGTTCTCGCTATGGAAGCGTACCAGCAAGGTTGTGTTAAATTCTGGAGCAGGGTTGCGTGGATCTGCAGGGGCGGCGCTGTCGATGTAGCCCAGTGTTATTAACATTGCGTCGGGAACGATTTTGGCAACTGCCATCGCTTGGATGCTGTTGAATCGGGGCAGTCCTTCGAGAAGCGATGTGTCGCGCGTGATGTTGAGTCGAGTCACGCTTTCTAGTTTAAGATTTTTGGCGTTGAATAAAAACAGGTGACTAACGCTGTATCTATAGCTTATCCAATCACAATGGGCAGTTGGCAATGCTGTGTCAAGTGCGGGTTTGCAGTCATCAAGCGAAATTATTTCTGGGTTAAATGCGCTGATATTGGAATACAAACTGATCTTGTTAAATGTCCACGCGAAATTGGAGTTCGAATGGAGAGGGTAGGATGTAGGTTTGCCCATTATCCTTCCAAAATCTGCTGCATGTTCTTCATTGTAACGATCCACGAGTGGCGCAACAGTCTCCAGGGGTTTTTCCACTTGGACGGATTTTTTCGAAGAATCCAGCAATAGCTCGGAAAAGCTTAAAGACGCGTGGGTAACTGCTATTATTGATATTACCCAAATGATGAAGTGTTTCACTAGGAAATATTCCTTTCGCTATACAAAAGCATTAAAAGCCAAGCGTGTATAAATCCGGCGATTCAGTAAAGGATCTTTACTTACATCCGAGTATTTTCCTTGAGCATGATTCTTTAGCTCACCAGGGTTAACAATTTTTGTTACCGCGTCAATTGCAGCATTGGTAATTCCTTGATCCGCAGACTGCCAACAATTATTAGACAGCCAAAACACCATCGCAGAGCGTATCATGTATGGGAACTGTGTGACTAAATCAGGATTGTTCATGACATCAATTTCTTCGGCCCAATATTCCAAGTGCTTTGCTTGTTACTGGCTGTCGAAATCCGCGTAAATCTGGCGGCAGACACTCGCAAGTCTTCCCTATCTGGAAAATGGTTTAATCCTTCTGCGTGATGATCATGAAAGATATGTGAATACGGCTGAGTAAACCAACAACCGTCAGGGT
>JANOTC010000346.1:0-5427 GCA_031416175.1 Gammaproteobacteria bacterium | reverse complement strand
AGTCGTCGAGGCGGTCAAAACGTTCTTCTGCGAGCCGACGAAACGCTTCCATCAAGATCGTGACCTCCTTCAACGGTGCGGGTTGAAGCTGACAGGGACGAAATTGCGCGGATCGACTGCGGGAAATCAACCCTGCCCTCTCAAGCACTTTGATGTGCTTAGAAATGGCTGGCTGACTTAGCGTGAAGCCGCTGCCTAATTCAGTGACAGAAGCAGTCCCTTCGGCCAGCCGCAAAAGCATGGCCCGCCTCGTAGGGTCGGCAAGTGCTGCAAGCGTGATGGAAAGTGAGTCTGTCATTAAATTACCATATGGATATATAGCCGAATGGAAATATATAATTCAATTTGGGCCATGTCAAGAAATTAGTTGACCTCATTTCGGACGCGAGCGGGCAGGATTAGGCTGGACTTCTGGTGATGTAACGTAAGTGCGCCACAAACTGCTAGCATTTGTCATTGGTGGGGCACTACTTGAATCTTTCTGACGTGAACGTAAAGAATCCCGGGTGGCAAAAAAACGATCTTGGGTGCACTATGACCTACAACTGAGGAAGATCCGGCCGAAATCGCCGAAAATAGCCTGGGCCTTTCCTCTGGTAAGCCCGAGTGGAATATAGTCACAGTGGCGGCATACGGTGATAAGGCGAGTATAAGTAACATTAAGTCTGTTTTTTAGCATCGTTTTTGGGGTATTGGTAATGCACTACCTACTTCTCGGCATCGCCGTACTCGCATTAATATTTGGCCCGCAAATGTGGGCACGCTACACGTTTGCCCATTACAACCAGCGTAGAGACGACTTTCCGGGGACGGGCGGAGAGTTGGCGCGTCATTTAATTAATCGTTACGAATTGTCCGGTGTGCAACTTGAAACAACACCTAAGGGCGATCACTACGATCCCATCGCGAAAACGGTGCGGTTGTCGCCCGAGTATTTCAACGGAAAGTCACTCACCGCGATTGCCATCGCGGCGCACGAAGTCGGGCATGCGATGCAGCATGCCGATAATGATGCGATGTTCACCATGCGATCCCGGTTAGCCCAAATTGCCATGTCGGCGGAGCGTTTTGGTTCGTTTGCAATGATTGCCTTGCCGGTGATTGCTGCGATTACGCGCGCGCCATCGGTTGGCGTGCTCATGGCGGCCGTGGGGTTGGGCAGTATGCTGGTGGGTACGGCGGTGCACCTGGTGACATTGCCGGTCGAATTAGATGCGAGTTTCAAAAAGGCGTTGCCGATTTTGGAATCAGGGAATTACGTGAACGCCGACGATATTCCGGCGGTACGGAAAATCTTGCGCGCGGCAGCGTTTACCTATGTGGCCAATTCATTGGCGAATTTACTTAATGTGTGGCGATGGGTTGCCATATTGCGGCGGCGCTAACCTAATCATTCGGTGCGCGTTTCCTTCCGCTGCTTACCCCTAACAAACAGCGACATCAATCGGCTTTGCACTTCTTCCCCAGTATAAACATATCGGAATGTGTTGTGATTATGCGTGAGCCAGTGCATGTGCCTCGCGGCTGTGCGGTCGCCGCAAAATAGGATAAGGTCGCCGTGCGCTAACACATCCGATGGGTTGGGAAGCAATTGATAGTCGCGACCACGTTTGCGCAATAAGGCAATGCTGCTGGTGCAGATTTCTCTGGTAAGTGGGTCGCGCTGTAAATCGGCCAGGGTAATGTGAGCGCCGGTTTTCATTTGGTCGCTCACCGTCGGCGTGGATTTCTCACATACGTCGACCACCCAACTGGCTGGGTTGAATTCGCCCGCAATAGCGCGAATACGCGTGTGGAGGGTTCGCGCCCACAGTTCGTCTTCCTGTCCTGCCAAACGCAGAAAATCGACGACCAGGGGGGAGGTAATGGCGGCGTAGACTTCTCCGGCGAGAATGCGACCATTCTGCAAGACGAGCTGCGGGTGGGCGGCTTCGAAAATAGCGTCGTTGTCGCGGTGGTTTTGCCGAGCAATAACAAATAACGTGGGATTAAGTCGCCGCGCCGTGATGATTATGGATAGGTTATTGGTGTCGTTGTCGGTTCCGGCAATTATTCCTGACGCCTCGCCAATGCCGGCTTTCAATAGGACTTCCGCCTCAGAGCCGCGACCAATGACCGATCCGGGAATGCAGGTTGCCAGTTTAGGATCGGTTTCCACGACCGTGCACGTAATCCCCTCGCCGGAAAGGGCCTCAAACAAGGCCTGTCCAAATCGGCCGAAGCCACATACGATCCATCTACCTCGGGGCGGGTCCACCGGTGCCGAGCAGTGTTCGTGGGGCACGCTGGTAAGGGTTTCATCGAGTGCGTAAAGGCTCGGCGAATGCAGCGCGTGGCTGAGAATTCGCGAAAACAAGGTGAATGGATTAAAAATGTAATCGATGCCCAATGACGCCAAATTGGCCGCTGTAGCACTTGTCTGCGCGCGGGACACAATGAGCAACTCAGGTCGAAGCAATTTCGCGCTAATGGATATTTGCATATTAATTTGGTCGTTTTCTGTCAACGCGAGCACGCCGGCGCAATAGGGGCTTTGCAGTCCGGCCAAAATTAGAGTATCGGGTTTTCCCGCATCGGCTGTTAGTCCTGGCACTTTTATATCCAAGTCTTCAAGTGCCAAGGCGTTGATGCGGTCGGCGTTTTGGTCGATAACAACGGCCCGACGCCCCGTTTGCGTTAAACCCTGAACGAGGGCACGGCCGGTGTCGCCATAGCCGCAGACTAAATAAAAAGGTTCGACAATGCGACTGACGCTACGTCGAAAGGTGAGCGCGCGCACCATTTTCTTGAAACTCTGTTCCTGGACAAGCGTCAAAATGGTTCCTATGGAATACATCCATCCGATAACGGTTAGGTATATAACAAATGTTATCCACATCCGTTGCGCGTCGGTAAAGAGATTGGGCAATTCGCCAAAGCCGATGGTGGTGGCTGTGTAACTAACGATATAAAACGCGTGGAAGAAACTCATCGGCGCCGGGTGGCCTTGACCGTCGGTACTGGGAATCAAGACGAACCCAAGTACCGCGATCGCATACGTTAATATCAGCGTAATTAGCGGGCCTTGGAGCCGTCGCAGGAGCAGGAAAACAATATTTATCACGATTGCGCGCTCGGCTGATCTATCGGCGGCCCATTAACGTATCGGAAACCAGCAATACCACCGAAACAACGTTGGCCAGCACGGCCCCGGCGGAAAGCGAAACAATCGACGCCATGACGTGCGGCGTCAGCCCCACCATTGTGACATGCTCGGCAATGCCCCACACAAAGGCGCCAGCGATGAGCTGTGAAAGCGCGACCAAACTCGTGGCCAACAGTACGGCGCCTAAGTGGGAGCGGTCACCCAGTTTGAGCACGGTTGCCACAAGATTCACAACAATGGCCCCGAAAAATTCGTAAATGTTGTGGTGCGCGGGGTTGTCAATGTCACCATAGAAAAAGCCAAAATTCAGAGTGAGAGCCATTAAAATAAAAAATGCAAAAATGACTTTTTCGAGATTCATGCCTATCGCCCTTGGACTGCTATTCAATGGACGCGAAATATACCACAGGGCGCGCGTTGGCGTGGGTACGAAAGCAGTTGTAGTCCGCCTATACCCTCTGGCGGCTAACAACGCTATGATGCTGCCGTATCCAACCTGACACTGATTGAGTACCTATACCAATGCGACCCCTCTCAACGATCCGACGCGCTATCGTGTCCGCCACGATTTGTTTTATGCCGACATTGGCCGATGCAGACACGGCACCGTTTCAGGATCGTCTCATCGGTGACCTGGGTTTGGGGGCGTTTGCGACCCAAAGCGTTGTGCGGGGTGGCAGCGACTCACTGACGGTATTGCCGTATGCGATTGCCACCTACGGGCGCTACTTTGCGCGACTGGATACGCTCGGCGCGAAAACGCTGCCGGTCGGTTTTGGGCATATCGAGCTGATTGCGCGGATTAATTTCGATGGTTTTACCTCGGACACACCCGAGTTGCAGGGATTGAATCGGCGTAAACACTCCGTACCGCTCGGCATCGGCACGTTGCAGAAAACGCCGGTCGGCGCTTTCTTTCTGAACGCGTTTCATGATGTGAATGCTTCTGGCGGAAATCTGATCGAGGTGATTTACGGCGCGAAATTCACACTGGGTCCGGTGACGGCTTATCCGCTTTTCGGCGCCGAATATCGTGATATGACTTATGTTAGTTATTACTACGGCGTCTCGCCATCCGAATCGGTTGCGAGTGGGAAATCGGAATACCGACCCGCTGGCGCGCTGAATCCAATTGCGGCAATACACGCCGATATTCCGATCACGAAAACGGTTAAGTTGAGTCTTTATTGGCGGCGCCTGTGGTTGGACTCCGCGATAGCGAATAGTCCGATTGTTGCCAATTCAACGAAAGACAATGCTTTCGTCGCGGTAAGCTATCGGTTTGATTAATCACGTACCGTTGTCACCGGGGCGAAAGCAAGTTCTACATCAGGCAAATTGTCAAAAACTTGTGTGACTGTTACGTGTTGGGTCAGTGTCCTAACCACAACGGGCAGGGGTTCCGCCCAAATTTCCGGAAAATCTCTTTCCGAATGCCCGATGGTGGGGAATGCGAGCCGTTCAATCGGTGGCTCAAACTGCGCATTTACGCCGGGTTTGTTGCCACGGGCATCAATGCGATACCAGCCATGGTGTTTCAAATAAACGGCATTAAGCCCGTGCAGGCAAAATGGTGGGCCTTCGGTCTTTACTGCCAGGCGCTGGTAGCACAATCCCGCTGGAATGGCGTTCGCGCGCAAGAGCGCAGCCAATAAATGACTTTTCGCGTAACAGTAACCAGTATTGTGAATTAATACGTCTGACGCTATACAGCGTTACGGGGTTTTTCTGGAAATCCCAACTGTGTGCAATCGAATCGCGTACGAATTCAAAACAACGTTTTGCAATAGCTGCATCGGATTCTCCGTGCACGCCCAATTCCGCTGCCTTGGCCAACACCGCAGGGTGCTTCCAATCAATGTATTCACTGTGTTCTAAATACTGTTTCATTGCACTTACTCACGTTGACACGCCGCCACCACTCGAACAGGTCCACCGGTGCCGCCGACGTGTTTCAAACACGCCCATTATAATCGAGCAGCGTTCACCGTGAGTGACAGCCAACAAACCACGGAGAATAATCTGGCGTTTTAAAAAAGAGGGGTTTATAGTTCATTCCTTATCCGCGAGGACGTTTTTACGTTTATCCATGCTAAGTCGAACGCGCGTTGCGCTTTATTTTATCCTCCTTGCCACGCCCTTCGTCAACGCGCAGGCCCAAACAATTGTTGGCTTTGGCATGAGCGACCAAGCGGGTGGGTCGACACTCAATAAACAACTCGCCCAGGCCGGGGCGAATGATTTTCTGGCGGAGCAAGCAAGCGTCGCCACATTTCGTTATA
>JANOTC010000345.1:0-1912 GCA_031416175.1 Gammaproteobacteria bacterium | reverse complement strand
TGCGGGTTTGCCGCGGCCCGACTCAACAGCGTCGCCAACGTGGCTTGCGTAGTCAACGGAACATCGCCGTAAAGGACCAAGACATGTGTATCGTCTTCAACGGAGGGCATTGCTTGCGCCACCGCGTGGCCGGTGCCGAGTTGCTCCGCCTGCACTACCCACGTCACCGGCTCATGCGCGAGCGTCTTTGGGACAATGTCACCGCCGTGGCCATACACTGTCACTATTTTGGCTGGCGCGAGCGACTTTGCTGTATCGAGAACATGTCCGAGCAGGCTTCGCCCTGCTACCGAATGAAGCACCTTCGGCAACGCCGACCGCATCCGTGTGCCTTTACCTGCCGCAAGAATAACAACATTTAGCTTCATGGTGCCTCTGACCTCTGATGACAAAGTCGGGATAGCCAATGTGAGCACGAAAAAAAGTCTCGCGCATTACAGAAACGCGAAAAGGGCACAAAGGCCCTTTTCGTATATCGTCTACCATCGTAATTATAAATCGATGCTCAACGACCTTTCTTTTTCATATTTTGAATCATACGAATCTGGGCGATGGCTTGCGCCAATTCCGCTTCCGCTTCTGCATAATCCAACTCGGACTTCTTGTCTTGCAATGCACGCTCTGCCGCTTCTTTAGCCTGAATAGCAGCTGCTTCATCCAAGTCTTTCGCCCGCACCGCTGTATCAGCCAGTATTGTGACAACGAAAGGTTGAACTTCCAGCAAACCACCCGAAACGTAAACGAAATGCTCCTCGCCTTCCGGCGTCTTGATTCGCACTTCGCCCGCTTTCAAAGGACTCAGAAAGGGCGTGTGGCGGGCAAGAATGCCCACCTCGCCCATCGCCGCTGGCGCGAACAACATCTCGGCGGAACCGGAGTAAATCTCCTCTTCCGCGCTCACGATGTCGACGTGAAATGTCATCGCCATAGGGACGCCTCCGCTGGTTTATTTCAGAGTCTTCGCTTTCTCAATGGCTTCGTCAATCGTGCCAACCATGTAGAACGCTTGTTCTGGCAAATGGTCGTACTCGCCGCTGACGATACCCTTGAACGCGCGAATCGTTTCTTTGAGCGGAACGTATTTACCTGGCGAGCCAGTGAACACTTCTGCGACGAAGAACGGTTGCGACAAGAAGCGCTGAATCTTACGCGCGCGGGACACGGCCGTTTTGTCTTCAACAGACAAATCATCCAAACCCACAATCGCGAGAATATCCTTCAATTCCTTGTAGCGTTGCAACATACCTTGTACGCCGCGTGCCGTATCATAGTGCTCTTGACCAATCACCAACGGATCAAGCTGACGGCTGGTTGAATCCAAAGGATCAACCGCGGGGTAAATCCCCAATTCCGCAATTTGACGCGACAAAACGACGGTGGCATCCAAATGCGCGAAGGTCGTTGCTGGCGACGGATCAGTCAAGTCATCCGCAGGAACGTAAACAGCCTGAATCGACGTAATAGAACCGGTTTTCGTTGAAGTGATACGCTCTTGTAGCGTGCCCATTTCCTCGGCCAACGTCGGCTGGTAACCCACTGCAGAAGGCATACGACCCAACAAGGCGGACACTTCGGTACCGGCTAAGGTGTAACGATAAATGTTGTCAATGAACAACAATACGTCACGACCTTCGTCACGGAAGAACTCGGCCATGGTGAGACCGGTTAACGCAACACGTAAACGATTGCCGGGTGGCTCGTTCATTTGTCCGTAAACCAGGGCCACTTTGTCCAAAACGTTGGAGTCTTTCATTTCGTGGTAGAAATCGTTCCCTTCACGGGTACGCTCACCCACCCCAGCGAACACGGAATAACCGCTATGCTCGATGGCGATGTTGCGAATCAATTCCATCATGTTAACGGTCTTGCCCACACCGGCACCACCGAACAAGCCAACCTTACCGCCCTTAGC
>JANOTC010000344.1:0-4571 GCA_031416175.1 Gammaproteobacteria bacterium | reverse complement strand
ACGCGACCCGACTTCTTGTCGGCCTTGGCCATACCGGACTTGCGCATTGCTTCAATTGCCGCTTCGATGTCGCCATTGGACTCGGTTAGCGCGCGCTTGCATTCCATCATGCCCGCGCCTGTACGTTCGCGCAGCTCTTTTACCATTCCTGCTGTGATCGACATATTCAACCTCAATACAAATTCATAGGGAGTTTGACGACGTTCAGTTTGGAGGAAAGGGGGCAATGCCCCCTTTCCTCACTGCTGCCGAAGATCGACCGCCTTATTCAGCCGCTTCTTCTTCCTCACCAAACTTAGCCGCCGAGCCTACAGCCAGCTTCAGATTCGTGCGTAACGGCGGGCGTGGCTTTTTAGGCGCCGCTTCTTTAGCGGTCACTTCAACTTCGACGAAATCATCTAGCGAGACAGCCGTGCCAGCGGCGCCCTTGCCTTCAATAATGGCGTCGGCCATGGCCGTGGCATACAAGCTAACAGCGCGTATCGCATCGTCATTACCAGGAATAACGTAATCAACGCCCTTAGGCGAATTGTTGGTGTCAACCACGCCAACAACGGGGATGCCCAACTTAATCGCTTCTGTGACGGCAATGTTTTCATGGCCCACGTCGATAACAAACAATGCCGACGGCATGGCGATCATGTTCTTGATGCCGCCCAAGCTGCGCTCTAACTTTGCCATTTCACGCGTCAGGATCAAACCTTCTTTCTTGTTTACGCGCTCAAAGTGACCATCCGCCTTCATCGTTTCAAGGTCTTTCAATCGCTTGATCGACTGTTTAACCGTGCGGAAGTTGGTCAACATGCCACCCAACCAGCGATGATTGACGTAAGGCATGCCACAGCGTGCGGCTTGTTCCATGATCGGCTGCGAAGCAGCGCGCTTGGTGCCGACGAATAAGATCGTGCCACGCTTGGCGGCGACGCTACCAATGAAATTACGTGCGTCGACAAACAACGGCATCGTTTTTTCAAGGTTGATAATATGAATTTTGTTACGTTCGCCGAAGATGTAAGGCGCCATTTGTGGGTTCCAGTAACGTGTCTGGTGACCAAAATGGGTGCCTGCTTCAAGCATTTCGCGCATAGTGACGGCAGTAGACATTAAAATACTCCTGATGGGGTTAAGCCTCCACCTATCCCATACACCCACTCCAGGAGCAAAAATTTGCGCCGGAGCACCCTGATGCATGTGCCGATAAGTGTGCGGATTTACTGGTTGCCAAATAAAGCGGTGATTTATACCATAAACGCCCCTCGACAACAAACCCTCGACGCCTATTGAAATCAAAGGTGTCGATTCGGCCTAAATGCCCTAGACTTAGGGACATACAAAGTCGAGCAGGCTCGTCGCGTGCTGCAAAAAGCGCGACGCTCGTTTTTAACGGCACGAAAGATCAAGGCATGAGTGTGACAATCAAAACAGCAGACGAAATCGAAAAAATGCGTGTGGCTGGCCACTTGGCCGCCGAGGTGTTGGAAATGATCGGCACCCATGTGAAAGCGGGCATCACCACCGACGAGCTGAATCTCATTTGCCACAACTTTATCGTTAACGTGCAGCAAGCGATCCCTGCGCCGCTTAACTATCGCGGTTTTCCAAAGTCGATTTGCACCTCGGTGAATCACCAAGTTTGCCACGGCATTCCCAGCGACAAACTGTTGAAGAATGGCGACATTATTAATGTCGATGTCACCGTGATTAAAGACGGCTATCACGGTGACACCAGTAAAATGTTTGTGATTGGCGAGGGCAGCGTGATTGCGAAAAAGCTCTGCCAAGTGAGCTACGAAAGCATGTGGCGCGGCATCAAATTGGTGAAACCAGGCGCCACTCTTGGCGACATCGGCCACGCGATTCAAAGCTTTGTCGAGCGACAAGATTGCTCAGTTGTGCGCGAATATTGCGGGCATGGCATTGGACGAGAATTTCACGAAGACCCGCAAGTTTTGCACTACGGCAAGGCCGGAACCGGACTAAAATTAGAAGCAGGCATGACGTTTACCATCGAACCCATGGTCAACGCCGGCAAACATCACGTCAAACTCATGAAGGACGGCTGGACGGTCGTCACCAAAGACCATTCACTTTCTGCGCAGTGGGAACACACCATTTTAGTCACCGAGACCGGCTTTGACGTTTTGACGCTGCGCTTGGGCGAAAAGATTCCGAATTAGCATGGAACCGAATTTCCTTCCCGAGTTGTTCGACGCGCACGAATTCGAACACGCCGTTAGCGCGGGAGAGTCCGATTTACAGGTCTACCGGCGTGCTGTTCGTTCATGCGACCAGGCCTTAGCAAAATCTTTCGAAGACGGGATTGCCGTTGCCGACTTAGTACGCGCTAGAGCGAATTTTGTTGACCACGTATTGACCCATGCGTGGCAACGCACCTTACCGCTCTCAACGGCGACCCTCGCCTTAATCGCGGTCGGCGGGTATGGACGCGGCGAACTCCATCCGGCGTCCGATATCGACATCATGGTTTTGGTCGCGGATAAATTGGATTCGGCGACAGGCGAAGCGGTGGGCAGTTTTTTAACTTTGTTGTGGGATATCGGGTTAGAAATAGGTCACAGCACAAGAACCTTGGCGGAATGCGTTCATCAGGCGCAAGAAGACATTACGGTTGCCACCAATTTGATGGAATCGCGCCTCATTGTCGGTTCGGCGGATTTGTATGCATCCATGCGTACCGCCGTGGCGCCTGACCAAGTATGGTCAAGTCGGCAGTTTTTCGAGGCGAAATGGCACGAACAAATTCAACGCCATCAAAAATATCATGATACCGCTTACAATCTCGAACCTAACATTAAAGAAAGTCCCGGCGGTCTCCGCGATATTCAAATGATTGGGTGGGTGGCGAAGCGGCACTTCGGCGCGACGACGCTGCATGACTTGGTCACGCATAATTTTCTGACCGAGGCCGAGTTCAGCTCGCTCATCGAAGGCCAAGATTTTCTTTGGCGCGTGCGCTTTGCGCTACACGTTTTGACGGGGCGACGGGAAGACCGTTTACTCTTCGATTTCCAACGTATATTAGCGAAACAGTTCGGCTTTCAGGACGAGAACACCGCCGCTACCAATCCGACTGCGCAAGCGCGCAGTCGCGCTGCCGATGGTCCGCGCCTCGGTGTTGAATTGTTTATGAAGCAGTACTATCGCACCGTGATGGAACTGTCGCGCCTGAATGAAATGCTGCTGCAATTATTTCAAGAAGCCATTCTGTACACCGACGACTCGGAGATTCCCGTTCCGATCAATCGGCGATTTCAGGCACGCAAGGGCTTTATCGAAATCACCTATCCCAGCGTTTTCCTGCGCTATCCGTTCGCTTTGTTAGAAATATTTTTGTTGCTACAACAAAATCCGGATTTGAAAGGCGTACGCGCGTCAACCATTCGCGCCATCCGCACCCATCGGGATTTGATCGACGATACGTTTCGCGCTGACATCCGCTGTCGCAGCCTCTTCATGGAAATCGTCAAGCAACCGCGTGGCGTCACTCATGAACTTAGACGTATGAACAGTTATGGCATATTGGCTGCCTATTTGCCGCCCTTCGCGCGTATTGTCGGGCTAATGCAATACGACCTTTTCCATGTTTACACCGTCGATCAACATACCCTTTTCGTTATTCGCAATTTGCGTCGCCTTACCGTGCCCGAGTTCGCCAATGAACTGCCTTTATGCAGTCAATTGATGGGCCAAATTCCAAAACCCGAATTGTTAGTTTTGGCAGGTTTATTTCACGATATTGCGAAAGGACGCGGTGGCGATCATTCAACGTTAGGCGCTGAAGAAGCTCGGCAATTTTGCCGCGTGCACAACTTGAGCATTCACGATACGGAACTGGTAGCGTGGTTAGTTCGTCAACACTTGGTGATGTCTGCCACCGCACAACATAAAGACATTGACGACCCGCAGGTGGTTAATGAATTTGCCACGGCCGTATCTGACTCAACGCGTTTAGACTATTTGTTTTTGCTCACAGTCGCCGACATGCGCGCAACCAATCCAAAGCTATGGAATAGCTGGAAAGACTCGCTGCTCAGGCAATTGTATCGGCAGACGCAACGGGCATTTCGGCGCGGCTTGGAAAATCCTCTCGACAAACGTGAACGCGTACGCGAAACACAATCGCTGGCCAAGAAAATTCTGGTCGAAAATGGCGTTGAGGCTGATGCAACAGAAAAGCTGTGGCGCTTCATGGACGATGAATATTTTTTCCGCTACCTGCCCGAGGAAATCGCCTGGCATGGCAAAGCGTTGTTGCCTTATCAGGAGGCGCCACAATCTCAGTGCCTCATCCTAATTCAAAGCCTGAGTTCGCGCGGTGGCACCGACATTTTCATTCACGCACCACGCCAGAAGCACCAATTTGCCGCGATCACCGCGACGTTTGATCGTCTGTCACTCAATATTGTGGAAGCGCGCATTACGGTCGATACGCGTGGTTACACGCTCGACACCTATAGCGTACTCGAACATAACGGTGAACCCATTTCGTCTCCGCAACGACTACGCGAAATTGAAACAGAGTTACGCAAGCGCCTCAAGTCCACTGAACC
>JANOTC010000343.1:0-2207 GCA_031416175.1 Gammaproteobacteria bacterium | reverse complement strand
GTGCTCGGTGTGCAGCAATCCTTGCCTCTGTTCGCGGGTGTCATGGAGCCGGAAGCCGCGCCTTATTTGCCGACACCGAGCGAGAGTGACGATGTGGTTGCCGACTATGCTGCGCTTGATCTAACCCTGGGCCGACATCCGTTGGCCTTGGTGCGCACCGCACTGGCGTCTCAAGGTATCTTAACGGCGGCTCAAATTGGTCGAGTCACGAGCGGTCAATTCGTGCGCGCAGCCGGATTAGTGATCGCACGGCAACGACCAATGAGCGCTAACGGTGTCACCTTCGTCACCATCGAAGATGAAAGCGCTGTGGTTAATGCCGTGATATGGGCGCACGTGGCCGAGGCACAACGAAAGGAGTTGATTGGGTCGAGATTGCTGATAATCGAAGGGGTGTTAGAGCGTGACGGTGATGTACAACACTTAATCGCCAGCCGTTTGGAAGATGGTAGTCATTTTCTGGATGATCTATGAGGAGGACGTAATCAACAACATCCTGCAGCAAATGACTCGTAGTCAGTTTTACGCGCTCTTCATTCTGTGCACTGTCATATTTCTCGCCGCAGGCGATCACTCCGCACCCACTTACCAAAGCAGCCTGAACACTCTCGCGCTTGGCAATAACTTTGCGATTTAGAAGTATACTGCATTGGAAGTGATCTTTTTTGAGAGCGCTGTGCCCAAATTATCCCACCGTTAATTCCGTCAACACCGCCACCAACGCATCACATTGCTGCTCAGTACCAATCGTTATGCGCATAAATTGCTCAATACGCGGCAGGCGAAAGTGGCGGACGATGATAGCCTTTTTACGCAAGCCATCTGTTAGTTGCCCGGCGTCGAAACGTGAATGGCGGACGAAAATAAAATTGGCCTGCGATGGCATGACTTCAAAACCTAACATCGTCAAGTCCTGAATGAGTTTGCTGCGATTGTCGATGACGCGTTGGCGCATTTGCTGGAAATAGTTTTCATCTTCATACGACGCTGCCGCACCCGCCATCGCTAAACGATCCACGGGATAAGAGTTAAAGCTATTCTTAACGAGATTCAGTGCTTCAATTAGAGCTGGATTGCCAATCGCAAAACCGACCCGTAAACCAGCCAACGCGCGCGACTTTGAAAGCGTGTGTATGACTAAAAGATTCGGATACTTTGTGACTAAGGGAATGGCGGTCTCTCCGCCGAAATCCACGTAGGCTTCGTCGACCGCGACGACTTGATTCGGGTGGTCTTGCAGCAAGCGTTCAACCGCTGTTAATGACAGGCCGATCCCGGTCGGGGCGTTTGGATTCGGAAAAATAATGCCGCCACAGTCTTGCCGATAATCGTCGGTTTGAATTTCCATGCTCGCGTTCAAGGGGACGGTCTTGAATTCAATTCCGTACAACTGGCAATATACGGGATAAAAGCTGTAAGTGATATCGGGGAACAGCAATGGCGCTTGGTGTTTTAGCAAACCCAAAAACACATGCCCCAGCACTTCATCCGAGCCATTGCCGACGAAAATCGATTCGGGCGTTACCTGGTGATAGGCCGCAACCGCGTTGCGTAGCGCGTCTGAATTGGGGTCAGGATAGAGCCTGAGGGCGTCAGAAATGCTGGCGTGCAATGCCGCGAGCACCTTAGGCGAGGGCCCGTAGGGGTGCTCGTTGGTATTTAGTTTGATGAGATTGGCGAGTTTAGGCTGTTCCCCCGGAACGTAAGGGGTAAGCGTGTGAACGACGGGACTCCAAAACTGGCTCATAGCGGATCATCATAGGAGGTGAGGGATGATAATTGTACGTTGTTCGCGCGTTGGCTTCCAGACCTCGCGCGAACATCATTGGATGCCACGGAGGCATCTCACGCCGCTGTTCTGCACATACACTTAATTAAATATTATTGGTGTTATGTGGCCGTGCGCCAAAGACATCGACGTAATGTCATGGCTCATTGCGTCCATACTAGGGCTAATTTCGTGTTTGCGACACGTAATCAGGTAACCCCTCACTCGACCTCGCATAACAACATAACCATGCCGGAAAAATTGCCATAGTAGGTTCATTTTGTGTTAGCAAATCACGTCACCCAAAACCCCTTATTCCCTAAACTCCTCCTCCAACAATTTCAATATCGCATCCGCCGACATTTTTCCGCTGATGTCACCGCCGCCGAGCAAGCTATCGGCGAGGTCGCGTTTGTGTTGGTGCATTTGCACGATTTTC
>JANOTC010000342.1:0-6048 GCA_031416175.1 Gammaproteobacteria bacterium | reverse complement strand
TGCACGAATTGAAATTGATTGTCGACTTGATGTATGAAGGCGGTATCGCCAACATGCGTTACTCTATTTCGAATACGGCAGAATACGGCGACTTAACGCGCGGTCCGCGTATTGTTACCGAACAAACCAAGAACGAAATGCGCAAGATTCTCAAAGAAATTCAAACGGGCGAATTCGCACGCGAATTTATTTTAGAGAACCAAGCGGGCATGGCCACCATGAAGGCTAAGCGCCGCATTGGTAAAGAGCATCAAATTGAAGTCGTGGGCGAAAAGCTGCGCGACATGATGCCTTGGATCAAAGCAAATCGTCTGGTTGATAAGAGCAAGAACTAGGCGACTGAATAGCGAATGCGGCTTTTAGGCCGCATTCGCATTCTAGCTCGAACCCATGTCATCTCTCGCCCATTCCACCGTTGCCCCCGAGGGCTATATCCCAATCGGCCTTGCAACCGGCGGTGCAATTTTAATTGCCTTGTCGGTTGGCCCCATGACATCGGCTCCGCTGATTGTCCTCGTAGCGCTTTTGCTTTTTGTTTTTCGCGATCCACGGAGAAATGTGCCGCCAGAGGCCTTGGGCATATTGTCCTCGGTAGACGGCACCGTGCTGGACGTGGCGCTGGCGCAAGACCCTTTTTTAAAACGCGAAGCGTTAAGGGTACGGGTGAAAATGGGTTTGTTGGATGTTCATTCGATTCGGGTACCAAGTGAGGGTCGCATAATGCAGCAGTGGCAAAGTCGCTCCAGTGCGAGCGGGCGCGCACAGTTTGCGAATTGGGTGCGAACGGATGAGGGGGACGATATCGTATGGGCGGTCGATCTTCCGCCACTCAGCAAGCCACATTTTGACCTGCACACCGGAAATAGGGTGGGTCAAGGACACCGTTGCGGCTATGTTTTTCTGGGCGGATGCGTCGATGTATTTGTGCCCACTAGCGCACGACCTCAGGTTGCCGTGAGTGATCGCGTTGTCGCGGGAGAGACAATGTTAGCCCAACTTGTACATGCAAAACCGGTCGTGCCTGCCACGTTGCGCACGGCGCGATGGTGGCATGGTCGGTAGAAAAAGGGATGATGATATGACTGATAATGTTCAAGAACCTGTGCCTGAAGAAGTGGTGCGAAAGCGTCACCGAGGCATTTATTTATTGCCAAATCTTTTCACGACCGGCTGCCTATTCTCAGGGTTTTACGCCATTATTGCGGCGGTGAATCATCAGTACGAAAACGCGGCAATTGCCATTTTTGTGGCGATGGTGCTCGACGGTTTGGATGGACGCGTTGCGCGTATGACGCACACAGAAAGCGAGTTCGGTGTGCAATATGACAGCTTAGCGGACATGTGTTCGTTTGGTTTGGCGCCTGCCTTAGTGGTGTATATGTGGGCGCTCAGCGGCGCCGGTAAACTGGGTTGGATGTGCGCATTCATCTATGCGGCGGGCACGGCATTACGTTTGGCGCGATTCAATACGCAAGTGAAAGTGGTCGATAAGCGATTTTTCCAGGGCTTACCGAGTCCGTCTGCGGCGGCCATCGTCGCCGGGACCATTTGGATGTGTGTCGAATATGGATTGGATGGCAAAGACGTTCTTTATCCGACCCTGTTCGTGACGGTGTTGGCGGGCTTATTGATGGTAAGCAATTTTCCTTATTATAGTTTCAAGGATCTCGATGTTAAGGACAAAGTGCCATTTTTGGTGGTGATCCTTGTTGTCTTAGGCTTTGCCTTCGTCGCGCTGAGCCCAGCGACTGTATTCTTCATATTTTTTGCCTTGTACCTCGGCTCGGGTCCAGTCGTTATGTATATTGGGCGACGCCGTAAGCGTGCAGATCGTCGGGGTACGGGTGTGAGTGGCGAAGGTGGCCCGCCAGCGTAGGTTCTGGCATGCGACGGTCGCGCCGTGTGCTAGGGCGCACTGGCTAGGACAATAGCGCGAATCGGCGCCGGATGTCCTTCAATGGTTTTACTGCTATCGGTCGGGTCGAGAAAATCCGGGAGAGACTCATAGGTCATCCACGGCGTTGCGTGTTGTTCTTCAGTGCGCGTGGTGGTTACGTCCACCGTGCGCACATTCTTAAATCCGCAGCGGCGCAGCCAAATTTCCAACATACCGCACGACGGTATAAACCAGACATTGCGCATTTTCGCGTATCGCTCATCGGGCACGAAACATTCCTTAGCATCACCTTCCACCACCAGGGTCTCTAGCACTAATTCACCACCCGGACGCAGAAGCGATTTAAGTTTGAGAATGTGATCAAGCGGAGAACGTCGGTGGTAAAGCACGCCCATGGAAAAAACCGTGTCGAATGCGGCCATGTCATTCGGTAGGGCTTCATCGTCCAGCGGCAGCACATGAATGGGAAAGTCAGAGGCAAAGTGTGCGACTGCTGCGAACTGTGCGAGGAAGAGTAGGGTGGGGTCGACACCGAGCACGAAGCGCGCACCTTCGCCCACCATTCGCCACGCGTGGTAGCCGTTGCCGCAGCCTACGTCTAACACGCAGCGATTCTGCAAAGGCTGAATATGGGGATGCACGCGGTCCCATTTCCAATCGGAGCGCCATTCTGTTTCTATGTGCACGCCATGAATGGAGAAGGGGCCTTTGCGCCAGGGCGACAATTGTTTAAGCAACGATTCGATTTCGTCGCGCTGCGGGTTCGTAATCGCATCGGAACCCACGCGAACGATTGCCTCATTAAGATCTATGTTGTGTGTGAGTAGCAAGGGAAGCTTATCGACTATGGCTTGCCATTTATCCAAGTTGCCATGGCGGCCGGGTTCGAGGATGTTAAGGCTGGTATTGATGAGGGCGTCCGCCCACGTGGCCAAGCCTGCGCCTTGCAAGGCTTCTCTGAGGCGATGTTCGTTAATCATTTTATAGCAAGGAAGGAAACAAAGTTCAGACATTGGAACCAAAGATAAACGCGCGAAAAGCCTGCGTCTCTTAGGCGTTGAATGTGTTGCTCCACCGGCTCCGCTATCAGTACATTTTCTAGTGCGGCGCGCTTTTGGCTAATCTCAAGTTCACTGTAACCGTGTGATCGCTTGAACTCGACATGTAATTCGCTAAAGTCTTGTTGTTGTTCCGTGTCTTGAAATTGAATTTTTTCTGACAATACAAAGGCGCCACCCGGCAAAAGGCCTTGGTAAATGGCGCGAAGAACGTCAAGGCGCGCGTCGGGTTCGATAAATTGCAAGGTAAAATTCATTACCACCAGCGAGGCGCGTTCGATGTGAATATCACGAACGTCCGCACAAATAATTTCAGCCGTGTGCGCATGTGGCGTCCGATTTAATAATTCGCAACAGCGCTCGACCATGGCGGGGGAGTTGTCGACTCCAATGATGTGGCAATGTGGTTGCTCGATTCGTTCAAGCAAGATTTGAGTCACAGCGCCTAATGAGCAGCCAAGGTCGTAACAACGACTGTTGGCTTGCGCGTATTTCCCGGCGAGTACGCCGATCATTTCCGTCACTGCGGCATAGCCAGGTACTGAGCGTGAAATCATATCCGGAAAAACGCGGGCGACGTTGGCGTCAAAGGCGAATTGACCAAGTCCGTTTATAGGCTGGGCGTAGAGTCGATCCTTTTGGTTGTTATTAGACATAAAATACTGTCTACGCGTCGAACTGGTCTAGCAATTTTTGCATGAGCTGATTGAGCTGTATAAATTGCTCAGGGTCGGCTAACATCGCGCTAGGTGATTGGATGTACGGTGCTTCCACCAATTCCTGACTGCCCTGTTCGGCCCAAGTTTGTACATTAATGGGTGCGACTTCTAAATGAAATTGCAGCGCCAATATTCGTTCGTCGACGCTAAATGCTTGATTTTCGCACGCCACACTGTGCGCAAGACGCGTGGCGCCGGGCGGCAAATTGAATGTGTCACCGTGCCAATGGAAAGCCGAAAAGCGTTCGGGCAATGCCGCAGCGAAGGGGCCGCTTGCGCCTGTACTTTTAAGTACCGGAAACCAACCAATTTCCTTGAACGCATTGGCTGTTACTTTGGCACCCATGACGTCGGCAATGAGTTGTGCACCGAGGCATATGCCTAGCACGCGTTTGCCTGACGCAATGGCAGCGGCAATAAATCTTTTTTCGGCGGCCAACCACGGGTAGAGATTATCTTCGTAAATATTCATCGGCCCACCCATGATGATGAGTAAGTCTACTTCGTCGAGATGAGGGGGCATGTCGCCGCAATGCCAGCGGGTTGCGCTTACCGGATGATGGCGTTGCGTTGCCCAATCGGCGATGCTGCCAAGGTCTTCATATTCGATGTGTTGGAAGTAGTGAACTTTCACGAAGGCGTGGCTCCACCGGGCGTGGCCCAAAACAATAAAGCCCCGCAAGCGCGGGGCTTCAATGAATAGTAATGCTGAGAGGCTTTATCTGGCTTTTTTCTTAGGTGCCGCCGCAGCAGCAGCTTTGGCGGCCATAGCGGCCTCAACTGCTTGCGCGGTCTGTAATGCTTGATCAGCTTTCTGCAGCGCCTGGCCACCCACTACCTTTGCATCATTCGACGCAGCAATAGACTGGTTGGCAACGCGTGCAGCATCAGCGGCATTCTGTTGGATCTGGGTAATGGTCGCGTTCAGATCTTTGACCTGCTTTTTCAGGTCTTCTACGTCCTTCGAAGAGGCGCAACCGGTGCTTAGACCTACCATGACCACCAGAGCAGTCCCAGCTAAGCCCAAGAATCGCTTGTTCATACTAAATCTCCGTTTCAAAAAAGGTCAGAAAAAGACAATTTCACTTTCCCGGGGGAAGCTACACCGGCAAATATTACCACAAACACAACTCATTCGGCAGTCGGGTTAAGCAGTGTTTGTTTGATGTGTGCCAATGCGCTGGGCCAAATCCGCGTCCAACAGCAGCTATGGTCAGCCTCTGCGTATTCAATTATTTGACTGGCAGGTTGCTGAGCACTGCCGCGTCGCGTAATCCAAGGGGGCACCGTAGTGTCTTGGCGCCCGACGAGATGCCACTGTGGTATAGACGTTGGAAGGCTGGGTTCACGGGCTGGATTAAGTGAGCCGGTCAGCGCGGTGTAGTCATGCAGGGAAGTCCATGCGTCGATATCCAAGTTCGCACTGAGCGTGATGACTGCACGCGTTTGCGGAACGCGTTTGGCCAATAAAACCGCCAACGTTCCCCCGCCACTGTAGCCGATGAGTATTACGTTTTCAGTTGCCGTCTTAGTGATCAGTGTCGTTAGCGCGCTAGCCATGCTTGCGAGCACTAATTCGCTGTAGCGATGTGACGTCCACAGTGGCCAATGGCAGGCGTCGTCGCTGGCATGGCCATAATAACAAGGTCGGCCCAAGTACAAGGACGGGCTAGGGTCCATGAGCATGAGTTCCAGCGCCAATGGGCGCCGAGGTGTAGGATCGGCAGCGATTTCGGTGGAGCTGAAAAAAGGCGTGCCATCGCCTTCAATATATACATGCAGAACCCCGTTCTTTGGCGTTTCGCGTTGGTATATTACATGTTGGTATTGGGTGCCTTGAATTTCGCTACGCGTTAAGCCGTTTGAGCTTGCCATTTGGTCGATGCGCGCGGCGGGCGTTGCACACCCTATGAGGGCAACACCCGCCGCCACGATCAGCCCTGCTCTCAACTGGCGCGGGGCAGGAAGAAGAATTCGCCAGACTCATGCCCGGAGTGTCGAATGGGTGCATATTGTGGCACTTGTTTGAGCACGTTTGCTTCGGGCGCAATGGACACACGGGCGACCAATTCACGGTGTAATTTCTGACCTTCCATGATTTGTTGATTTCCGTTGAGAATGTCGAGCAAGGCCGATGCGAAAATGGAGTGATTACCGCCACCACGGTCGGCCACGGGCGAAATGCCACCGGAGGTTAGTGCGGTGCGCGCCTTTGATTTGGCGACGGTACGCAGGAACGTAAGGCGTCGTGAGGGTTCGCCTATCGTCTCGTACTGTGGTAACGAGGTTGCCGTTAACGTGCCGGCATAACAAGAATCGGCAATCACTAACACGCGCTTGGCTTCCATGCTGCTGATAATGTCGGAAATGGCTT
>JANOTC010000341.1:0-3535 GCA_031416175.1 Gammaproteobacteria bacterium | reverse complement strand
TTCACATTGGTTTTGATACCAAACACTTTTTCCGCACGAACTTGATGCATTTCCAAACCGGAATGACAGGTTGGGCACTTAGTCGCGATCACTTCGGCGCCGCTATCTTCAGCGGCCTGTAACAGATTTAACACCAGTTGTGTGGACGTGTCCGCATCAGAAAGCGTATGAGCACCGCCGCAGCAGGCTGTTTTCAGCGGGAAATCGACGTTTACCGCACCGGCAGCGCTGAGCAAATCGTCCATGAAATGCGGCTTGTAACTCGACTCCGAACCTGGACCTTGGTCCTTTTCTGGAAAAATCTGGCGCGGACGCGTGTACATGCAACCGTAGTAATTGGCGATCTTAATGCCTTTCAAGTTCTTCTTGATGCGCGCTTTCATGCCGTCAACGCCGACTTCTTCAGTAAGCCACTCTAACAAGTGAACGGTGCGCACATCGCCTTTATAGACGGGATCGTCCGCCTTCTTAGCTAAATCTTGCACGGTTTGCAACGCCTTTTCAGACGTTGCTAATTCATATTCTGCTTTCTTCAAGTTATGGTAACAACCGTTACACGGCGCCATAACCGTGTCATAACCCATTTGCTCAGCGGCAATCGCTAAATTGCGCGCCGACAAATAGGTTTGCAGCATCGGATGAACATTTTTGACTTCCATTGCTCCGCAGCAATTGTAGTCTTTCAAATTTTCCATGCTCAAGTCCAACGCGCCGACAATGGCTCGCGTTGAACGGTCATAGGGGCCGCCAGTGCCTTCTAGTGCACAACCTGGATAATACGCAACCTTAGCCATGAGCGGCCTCCTTCTGTTCTCGCACATATTGCTTTAAAACTTCGCCAGTGCGACCCCAGGACTTTGTCCGTGGCTTAAACACCAGATGCAAACCGGAATGAATTAAATGCCGAATGGGCAAGTGTTTAATTAAACGCTTCACTATTTCGATTAACCATTCTTGCTTCAAGTCTTGACCGGTTTTCTTGAAGAAATTCTGCAAAACTGCCGCGTCTTCAATTCGACCGTTTTTCTCGATTTGTTCCCAAAACTCTTCATCGAATACCGTGGACGGCGTTTTTGGCGTAATGCCCTGCTCTTCCATCCAATGCGACAAGGCCTTCATCACGCTTTCTGGTTTCACATCTTTGGGACAAATGTTCGTGCACTTATTGCAGGACACGCATTGCCAAATAATTTCCTTGTCCTTAATTATTTCTTCTTTTAGGCCCAAGCGTGTTAGGTAAATCCAATAACGTGGATTGAAGTTCACATCTTGTGCGTACATGGTGCAGGAGTTTGTGCACGATCCACACTGCCAGCAACGATGTACATTTTCGCCGCCGTAACGTTGAATGGTTTCTTCGAAATACTCGTCGTAATCAGTCAAAGTTCGCGGCGTGATCATTGTATTCCAATGACCGGACACGTCGACGCCATCAATAATCAAAGACTCGTTGGTCTTGAGTCGATTCGCATCGATTAACGATTTTTCATGAATCATGGTCTTCTCCGTTAACCTCTTCTACTGCTAGGGCAGGCGCTAATGCACCAACGCTCCAAGTTCACCTGCGACAGCAACGCGTTTTGCGTCCACTCCCAACATTTTAACGACGAGCTCACTGGCCTCGAGTTGACCGCCAAATGGCGAACCCAACATACCCATTCCACTCGACATCGCCAACACGTATTCCGCGTAACTCTGCGCCAACACCAAGTCGACCAAAAAATGCAAATCGCGATAAAAACCTCGCGAATTAAGCTCGGTGACTAACCACAATCGTATCCCTTCAAAATCGCCTGCGCTATTGCCTATCGCAATGTTCGGCATGGAATCATTGTTGCGAATAAATTCCCGCATCGCGCCGCTTTGCGCCTGACTGTCCCAGACCCAACGGCTCATGAGCGGATAGTGTTCTGGCGCACGAAAATGCAGCGCTTCCGCTGCAAAATCCCACAGCGCGCGGCGCAACTTGCGCTCTCCACTTTCCACGAGTTCAGAAAATGCGTGTACCCGTTCATCAATCGAGCCATCGCCGTGAATCAACCGATCCACACCGTCTCGCAACACGGGAAACGGCACATTCGTCATCACACTGGCAGCACGACGGCGTGCACTAAACACACAATCCATCAGGCCGGTGAACGTCTTAACATCCATTTCTGCAATTGCCGGTCGCGCCAATGCACGCTCAAAAAACACGTGCTTTGTCTGAAGCGCCGCGACCAACGCAGAAATCCCGCCCCACGCCTCTAACGTTGATTGCAGTGCCGCAATCTTACTATCCAAGATCAAGCCATTAAGCTTTACCGTTGGCGGCACCGCCTCGATAGTGTCGCGAGGCGCGAGCGCCTCACTAACCGGTTTTTTGAACCAACGCATTTAAGTCTGCTACAGCTCGCATGGCCGCCGCGCTGCCTTGCGAAATGGAGTCATCTATCGTTTCCGGGCCATACGCTGCGCCGCAGGAATAAATGCCGCGTCGCGTGGTACCACAGGTGTTGGTGTAATGTTCGGCGCGATCAATGAAACCGTGCTTTTCCAAGCCGACACCAAAAACACGCGAAATATCTGGATTTTCTTCGTTCGGGTCCATGCCTATTGCATGCACCACGATGTCAAACGGAATTACGATTGGACGTTTAACCAAGGTGTCTTCGCCTTTCACTAACAGCCGACCATCTGCCGCCGCCGTGACTTCCGCGATACGCGCTTTGACGTATTTGACTTTAAATTCTTCCTGCGATTTCCAGTAATACTTGTCTTCGTATAAGCCGTAGGTGCGGATGTCCATATAGTAAATAAAGACGTCCGTTTTTGGCGACATCTCTTTAATTTCCATGGCTAAATTCGCCGAAACGGTGCAACAAATTTTCGAGCACCACTCGCGACCGATTTGGCGATCTCGCGAGCCTACGCACAGCAAAATCGCAACGCGTAGCGGCACACGGCCATCGGAAGGACAGGCGATTTTACCGCTGCCGACCATTTGTTCCATTTGCGTGGTGGTGAGGACATCGGCGTACGTGCCAAAGCCCCATTCTGGCTTATTAATCGAATCAAAATGGGTAAAGCCCGTCGCCAACACTATCGCACCGGCTTTCACTTTCGCACCGCTGGTCAATGTTGCCGTGAAATCGCCACTTTGCCCTTCCAGGTTGGTGACTTTAACGCCCTTATGGACAAGCACTTGGCTGTTAGTGACGACGCGATTGACCATGCGCCCGATGGCGTCCTTGGCCCATTCGCCCGACGGAACTAACTTTGCGTATCCCGAAAGAATCGGCGCGCCACCTAAGATGTTTTCTTTCTCTACCAACACGGCTTTGTAGCCTGCGCTAGCAACTGAGGCGGCCGCCGATAATCCAGCGGGCCCTCCTCCTACGACCAATACTGTGTCCTGCATCTACTTCAGCCCCCGCCTGCCAATTTTGGATCGTACAAGTACTCGATGTTGCCTTTTTCCACTTCTTTCAGATATTCCTGGAAGACTTTCTTACCTTGACTCCAGCTCATGCCCATTTTCTCGACGACTTCTTCG
>JANOTC010000340.1:0-2931 GCA_031416175.1 Gammaproteobacteria bacterium | reverse complement strand
GATATTGTGTCCCTTCAGCAGTTGGACGCCGGGCACGGTGGTAATGAGCAGAGGTTGTGCGCTGGTTTGCGGCGTCAATCCTTTTTGCGCGCAGGTGGTGGTTCCAACAATATAGCCGGTCGTGGTGACGCCGCTTGCCAGTACCGTGCCCGTTACCGTGTCAGTGATCGTGGTCGAATAAGTGACCGTGCCGCTGCCATGATTGGCAATATAGACGTAGCCGTTTGCGCCGGTGAGGTTAAGTGTCGATCCTTGATATTGGGTGGAAAATCGGATGACCTTGGGCGTGGTCGCCGGAATCTCGCTCTGCGTGGGATAACACATGGCCCCATTGGCGCACGAAACTAAATTTCCGGTTGCGGTTAATGCCCATACGATATCGCCACGAACGGGGTAGGCTTGGCTAAGGATTGATGTCCCGAATAAAACAGCAAAAGTGAGCCATTGTGCGGCCTGCTTAATTGAAATTAGAAAACGCATGATGCTGCCCCCCTTAAAGGTTTATGGAATGCTACCGAAAATTCTAGTGTATTCGTGCAAACGCCACGGGGTTTAAATTTCCTTTGATGTCGCTTGTGCTTTTACCTTGAGCTATATCCCTTGAGTGGATCTTCATTAATGCAGCTTGCTTTTGATATTATGAACCAGGTAGGCCATGCTGCATGGCCTAAAATATTTTGAGGGATCACCCCAGTCTCCAAACTGCTTTCTGACCAAAAACAGCAAATCGCACATTTCCATGCGGCCCTGATTCATAACGACGTGATGGTTTGCCATGACCGGACATTCCTGCCGCAATTTGCGGAGAGGTCTTTACATACCACTTATCTTCTGGGGGAGAACTGTTATGTCAAGACCCTATGTTTCTGAACAAACATGGCCTTGGGCGGATTCACCCCAAAACAGCGGTTGGCCATGGCCACATAGTTCTACTTCTGAAAGCTGCTAAGAGCGGAGGGATTACCTTACCCCCCCAAAAAATATCTCTTAGGTATTAAAGAAATCACCGATTCGGTCGTTGGTGTTGGCACGGGTAAGACAAATGGGGACCAGCCGGGGAATCAGCATGAATCGAATCAATGCCAGTGCGGCATGGGCAATTTGCCTCGCGTTAGGACTAGCTAGCGGCGCAGCGGTGATCGGCGCGCCCTATGGGACAGTGGCTGGACTCGCCATCGCTGCGGCGTTGTTGCTGGGCGCGGTGATTGCCGCATGGCAAATCGCGCGCCTGCAAGCGGCGCGCATTAAAGCGGTCATGACCGATCAACAGCAGGCCTGCGATGCAAAGCTGCAAGCGGCGGCGAACCAGAGTATTGCCGGTCTGGAAGTTTTTTGTGCGAGTGCGGTGCCGATCTGGGCCCGCCAAATCGAGACTGCTCGCGCCGAAACGGAAGATTCAATCACTGCGCTTGCGCAACGCTTTTCTGGGATTTCAGAGCGCTTAAGCAGTGCAGTCGCAGTCTCGCAGCAGAATTCATCGAGTATCGGCGCCCATGGTGCGATTGACGTGATCCAAACCAGCAAACGCGAATTGACGGCGCTAATCGATACACTCAAAACCGCGCAGCATGCGCGGGACATGGTGTTTGGTGAAATTCGCGGCTTATCGCGCTATACCGAAGAATTGCAAAAAATGGCGGCGGATGTCGCGGCCATTGCCGCGCAGACTAATTTACTGGCCTTAAATGCCGCGATCGAAGCGGCGCGCGCAGGTGAGTCGGGGCGAGGTTTTGCTGTGGTGGCCGATGAAGTGCGCAAACTCTCCGGCCTATCCAGCGATACCGGCAAAAAAATGTCGGAGAAAGTCGGCGTGATCAACGCCGCGATGGCCGGCGCCTGCAAGGTCGCGGAAGAAGCTTCTGCGCTTGATGCGCAATCGATCAAAAACTCGGAATCCACCGTACATAACGTCATTGGCCGTTTCGGTGAGGTGGCTACCCGCTTGAGCGAATCGACCGAAATGTTGCAAAAAGAAAACAACGGTATCGGTATCGAAGTAAACGAAGTACTGGTGTCACTCCAATTTCAGGATCGGGTCAGCCAAATTCTGGCCCAAGTGCGCGCAAATATGCAAAAGCTGGAAATGCATTTGCGCGAGGTGGACGGTACACGGCACATCGATGCGCATGAGTGGCTAAACGAAATGCACCTAAGTTATGCCACCGAAGAGCAACGCCTGAATCACGGCGGGGCGCAAGTGAAAACCACTTCCGCGCAAGAAATCACCTTTTTCTAAGGAGCAGCAACATGGCCAAAACAATTATGGTTGTCGACGATTCCGCCTCGTTGCGGCAAGTAGTCAACATTGCGCTGACCGGCGCGGGTTACAAGGTTATCGAAGCCTGCGACGGCCGTGACGCGCTAGGCAAACTCAATGGCGAAAAAATCAACCTCGTCATCAGCGACGTGAATATGCCGAATATGGATGGCATCACCTTCGTCAAAGAGCTGAAAAAACTGGCCAACTATAAATTCACACCGGTGATTATGCTCACCACCGAATCGCAGGAAGGCAAAAAAGCCGAGGGCCAAGCCGCCGGCGCCAAAGCCTGGGTAGTGAAGCCGTTCCAACCCGCGCAAATGCTCGCGGCCGTCTCCAAACTCTGCGCAGCCTGAGCAAGCATCATGAAAATCAGCGCCAAAACCAAGAACGGCGTTTGCCGCCTCCAGATAGAAGGCGAAATGACCATTTACACCGCCCTGGATATGCAAACGCAACTGCTGCGACACCTCGCCAAAGCGCGCGAATTGGAAGTTGATCTATCGCAAGTCACGGAAATCGACAGCGCGGGCCTGCAACTGCTGATCCTGCTCAAGCGCGAAACCGCCGCCCGCGACGCCGTGCTGCGTCTCACCGCGCACAGCACCCCCGTCACCGACGTCATCGACACCCTCAATCTGGCCGCTTATTTCGGCGACCCGATGGTGTTG
>JANOTC010000339.1:0-8597 GCA_031416175.1 Gammaproteobacteria bacterium | reverse complement strand
AGGGGCAGAATAACAAAGCGAAAGTGGTGATCAGAAAATCGTACGGATTTAGGACAGCAGAAATGCTAAAAATATCGCTTTATCATAAGCTTGGGATGCTGCCTGTTCCGAAGCTCGCCCACGAATATTTTTGAGGAGCCGTCGAAGCATTAGCCGCCGAGGCGGCCAGCAACGAACCGACCAGTGCCGGGAGAATTAATTCGCTAGTCATAGCTTAACTCCAAATAGAACGAAACATAGGTCGGTGGGGAAAAGAGCTAAATTCCCCGTGAATCCACTCAACTAAAGAGTGCGACCAATGGACGTTAGCATTGGGTCATGACTAAAATATTAATACTCTGCCGCTAACCAAAGGAAACGGACGATGTCCGATCAATCCCTGCAGCAACTAGGACTGGCTCTTCCAATGGTGAGACTCTTCTTTGCACAGGAACCTGGTCGGTGCTCAACATGGCATCCCGCCCCCCTTGATACGCCTGCGCTAGCCGTCTGGCATGATCGCCCATGCGCTCGATTGCCTTGGCGGCAAACAGCAGCTCAATGGCCACCGAAATGGTTCGCGGATCTTCTATCATATAGCTGATAAGATGGCGTAGCACTGAACGAAATTCATTTTCAACTTCAATATCTTGCCGCGCCAATTGACCGGGAGTAGACCCTTCGAGCTTAGAAAACGCCTCCAAAGATTTGCGCAGGGTCTCCAGCACCAAGTTGCCCATATGCCTTATTTCCGTGAACCGGGGCATGGTTAGGCTGTTTCGTTCGTATATCATCTTGGCCATCCGCGCGACTTTCTTCGCTTCATCGCCCATGCGTTCCAAATCCGTAACCGTCTTTGCTATCATTATCGCAAAGTGCAGATCACCGGCAGTGGGCTGCCGACGCACAATGAGGTTACTGCATTGAGCGTCAATTAACAGCTCTAGGGCATTTACACGGAAATCATTTGCGATGACTTTATCGGCCAATTCGGTATTGCCCGTCGTCAGCGCATCAATGGCATGAATAATCTGCGCTTCCACGAGCGCACCCATTTGCAGGACGTGGGTGCGGATTGCTTTGATGTCTGTGTCAAATTGCTTAGAAATATGTTCTTTCGGCATAGCGATAACCTCCACAATACCTTGAGGCAGTTTACTGGACGAAATGTGGATCATTGTACTCTACCAGTGCAGCGCACGAAGTTGAGCCGTTTTTTTCGATTGATGCGCCTGCATGCGTGTAACCACACTATTGAGCGCGTCCAAGGCTTGGAGGATATGAGGCCCTTTGTTGAGCATCACGCACTCTGCGCGCCCGGACATCGCCGCATCGGTCATTTCCGCACGTGAAGGCATGCCCTTCTTAACCAAGTTTTCTAACACTTGCGTTGCCCAAATTACGGGAACGTGAGCGGCCTCGCACAACCAAAGAATTTCTTCCTGAATTTCGGCCATGCGCGCGTAACCAATTTCAACCGCCAAGTCACCGCGGGCAATCATCACTCCAAAGGTGTGCCGGCCGGCACCGTGCACAATGATTTCCGGCAGATTGCGAACCGCCTCGCTGGTTTCTATTTTGGCCACGATGGCCAATCTACCACCGGCGCGCACGGCCAATTCTTGGACTAGCCTATCTATGTCACAGGCGTTGCGCACAAACGAAAGACCTACGATGTCGGCATGCTGCGCAACGAAATCCAAGTCGCGCAAATCTTTTTCTGTGAGTGCGCCAAATGGCAAGTCGGCATCGAGCACGTTAATCCCTTTGTCCACGCCAATTTTCACGCTGCCGCTCCGTGTTTCTTGCACCCGCAGCCACGCACCCAACTCATCGACGCGCTCAACGACCGTGCCTATGTGGCCATCGTCGATGAAGAGTCTTTGCCCCACCCTCAACGCGCTGAATAAGCGTGGCTCTAAACAGCAAAAGTGCGTGACCGGTTCGGCATGTCCGTCAATCAGGGCGCGGCAGGCGCCGGGTATAAGCTCCCGGGTCATGAGAATGAGTTCGTTGTTCGCTACCGGCAATATTTGCGGCAATGCAGCGATCTCACGTGCGCGCGTGTGCATGGGTTTGTGCTTGTTATGCTTGCCACGGGGCTTGCGCGTGAGCTCAGTTAACGCAGCCAAATAGGCAGACTGTTCACTCGTAACCCGCCACTGATTATCGTTTAGCTGTTCATCGGCGCAGAAGAAACGTTTGCGACCCCGCGCATCTTGAAACGCGATACGGTCACCCACCGCCAGGTTTTCAAGCCAATCTTGAGCAACGCTAACACAAGGAATGTCGCCATGATCACCATCTACCGCCGGCATGCGCCTGTGCGCAAATCGCAGTTTGCCCACCAGAATGAGAGTCGCTGGCGATACCATCCGACCAGCCGCATCGCGTTTGACTCTTAGGCGAAGCACAGCCGGACCTGGGGCAATGGGGCCCGTACGCAACTTTGGCCCGCCCAGGTCCATCAGAATGCGGCATGATTTGTCAGTTATTTTTTCAGCGCGACGGATATTGCGCACCATTTTTCGCCAAGCCGATTCGTCATCATGAGCACAATTTATACGTGCGCAGTCCATCCCATGCAAAATGAGATCGCGAACGAACTCAAAGTCATCGGCGGCTTGGGGAGGTAGCGTTACCATGAAACGCGTAGAACGTTCATGCGGGCGACCGAATAGCTCGTTGGTGTTACCCGCCAACAGGCCGCCAGCCTGCTCGATCGCATCAGTAATACAGCTGAGCTGCTCTGGCGCGACGGCGTGCCCTTTCATCAGGGCAAGCCCGTTGATAACAGCGTCCAAGGTGGGTATCACATGGCTTTCGCAGCGCCCGAGCGAAGACAAGCCATAACACGACAATGATCGCTGAATATTGCGCAGGTCGTGCCGACGAAGTGCCACATAACTGGCGAGATTGGCAGCACTTTCGTGAAACCCGGGCAGTTTGATGTGGGGTGCCCAAGCTTCCAGCAAGCTGTGCTGCGCGCCGACTACTTGTTCGCGCAACTGTCGAACCTGCCCGAACGTGATTGCCACGGGGCTGACGACGGCTGGGTTGTTGCTCAAAACGGCTGACATATATCGTCATGACCAAAAAATAGGGACCAGACACACCAACAGAAAAATGTGGCTTTCACCCGTTAATACAGAAATTCTGTTACAGCATCATGACGGAGTTGTCTGTGCCGGACCGTGCATCGCGTCTGAAGGCTCACTCAGACTTGACACCTACGTCGCCGTGTTTGACGGCCAATATTACGGGGAAGTATTTCCAATCCTGGAATATTTTAGAATGTTATCCCCGCTGGCCACATAAACATCGCCATTGACGTAGATTGCGTCACGCGCAGTGCCCGGGGTAGCGATTCGAGTCAAATGATCCGCGGTGGCATCAGTTCGAACGTCATGCAACACAACGCCCGCATCCTCCAGCGCGATAGTGGCATAGTCGTGATTGATATTCACTTTGCTGGCGACGCCTTGCACCGGCACAATCGCCTTCGACTTCGGTGCGGCGGGATTAGATATATCGAGAATCTCGAAACGTTCACCCTCGACCAAATAAGCCACCGTGCCGTCTGTTGCCACGCCCCAAACATCCCACACGCTGGCATCCGTCACATTGCCGGTTGATGGGTCTTTTGTCACGGCCGCCGGATGGTAACGGCTCAACACAAACATCGCTTCGGGCCGGGAAATATCGATAACGAACAAGCCGCCATCCCGCGCCGCCACGAGTAACGCATTGCCCGCCACCGCCAAGCTTCGTGCCTGGTACGGGCTGTGCGGACTACTGTCTTCGATCATCATTGAACCCAACGCCTTGGGATTATTCATGTCGGCCATGTCCCAGGCAAATACCTCGGCGCTATACGCCAGCTCAAGCCGGCCCAGTTCCCTTGGAGCGTTCGCATCCGCGATGTCCCACGCAATCACCCCGCGCGCATATGAAGCCTCAAACAGCACCGTGCCGCGAACAATAAAATCAAGACTGCTTTGCTGGGTATGAATACGGCTCAAGGACAATGGGGCTGCCGGGTTTTCGACATCGACTTTTATCAATCCCGAACCCACTGAATTGACATAGACCTCGTTGTTCGACCCAGTCTTCAACGATAGAACCGCCGAAATATTGCCCAACGATCCGATTTCTTGGAAACACGCCAGCTCAATTGCCCTTAGTTGATCGGCTGCTGACCCTGACCCAGCCGTTGCATACAGAAACTGCCCATTTGAAGCTAGATTGTCGCCACCCAGCGCGCTAAGCTGCCCCTTCAACACGAATTCGCCAACCGTGGGGCTGGCCGCGGCAGGCGGATCCGGACAATGGCTCTGAAAAACAAAAGCGGGTTTGGCCAGTTCCTCGACGTTGTGGGTGCTATCGGAACCGCCCACCGTGCACGCGCCACACACTGCAACGACGCTGCTGTATACACCCAATCGAAAAAACCGACGCATCACCCACCATCCACCTGATTATTAAGCCTGCGATTATCGCGGACAAATGTTTAGTTAATGTGACAGTTACCCTGCACCCAGAGGCCGGTGTCTGGTTCGAGCCCTATACCATTACTGACTTACTTCACTGACTTGTCGCAGATCGGCGGGGCCACTGGAAATCGAGTCTTCCCGCAATGCAATCCGCCGCCAAGCCACATGAATCGCGATCAGATAGACCGCGAAAGAAATCATAAACCCGGCAAAGCTATACACATCGGGCAAGGAAATAAACCAGACGAACAAACCGACACCCGCCATTCCTACCCCGCCGGCGGCAATAACAGCTACGGTCTGCGTGGTGGACAATCCATACGAGAGCAGCAGGTGATGTAAGTGACCTCGGTCGGGCGAAAATGGCGACTTGCCTTGCATCAATCGACGCGACATCACGCAGAGCGTGTCAAATAGGGGAACTGCAAAGAGCCACAGTGCTGTGACCGGTGGAAACAGGGCGCGCTCACCCTGGGTGGACGAAACAAGCATCCAGGCAACCACAAAACCCATCGCCGCGCTGCCGCCATTACCCATAAACACCTCCGCTTTGGTTCGCCATCGCGTGCGCAGATTGAAGACTAAAAAGCCGCCGATACCGGCAAGCCAGACCGCGCAAATCTCGATGGTAGCCGCCTGGCCAACCATGGCGGCAGCCACCAAGATGCCGCCTAGCGTCACCGCGACCAAGCTGCCGGCAAGACCGTCGGCGCCATCAATCATATTGGTTGCGTTTATTACGCCTACCACCGCAAAAACAGTTAGAACGGCGCCCCACTCACCGAGCTGAATTGGCTCGGCCCCGGTCAATACGCCCAGGTCTTGCAACACTACGCCCGTGGACACCGCGCCAATGGCCGCCAAAATTTGCGAACCGAATCGAATCACAACGCTAAGGTCGACCAAATCGTCGATGGTGCCCGTGAGCAACACACATCCAGCGCCAAAAATGAGCACGAACAGCTGCACATCGAAGTGATCGAGGAATCCCGCGGCAAGACACACGCCTACCCAAATGCCGATGCCGCCCGTCAGTGGAATCGCCCCATCATGGACTTTACGCCCTCCTGGATGATCAACCAGCCCGGCGCGTTCCGCAAATGATCGTGTGCCCCATATTGTTAGCACACAGACTAACAACGTAATTAGCGACGCTATGAGTGTACTGCTGTCCATACTGCACTTCCGTTTAGTTCGTCGTCAATTCGTGCCCTTGCTCATTCTTGCGCTTGAACTCCTCCGACCAAGTCTCATTCTTAGCGCGTTGAATTTGCGTAAGTGGTTCGCGTTCTGCCAGTGCCTGCCAAACGCCTTTGTTGTTGTATCTTTCCACGGCTTCGAGATTCGCCTTGTAGAGTTGATCGTTCTTCGCGGTACATTCGGCCACTTGCCGGTCACGCTGATCAAGGCTCGTTTTCAGCCCAGTTCGTTCGCTCTCGACCTGTTTTAACACCTGCACAGTATCGCGAAACTTGGCGACCATTTCTTGGACGCGTTCGCGATCTTTCTGCAATTTGTCGTTCATTGAAGCTTGATTGGCTTGCCCTTTGGTGACCGAATCCAGCATTTCTAAAATGCGATTTCGGAGCACCTCGTTGCGTTTCAGCAAATCATCGTTTTGCCTTTTTAGCTCAGCCACCTGCCCCTGCTGCTTTTTTACATCCGCCACCGCAGCCTCGCGGGCAGCGTTGGCCGATGCAGCTTTCTCTTCCATTTCGGCCTGGGCCTGGGCACGGGCCAGTGCCGCCGTATCCACGCCACCTGCAGGCGGACGCCGCACCTCGGCCATGGCACTAAACCCGACGGAAGAAAGTGCGAGTATCGTCAAAACCATTATGCGACTTTTCATACACCCACCACTCTACTCAAAACTTCGCATTGAGGTCGACTTGTAACACGTCAATACCGAGGCGCTCGCCGTCGATGGCATCGGCTGTCAGCCACTTCACGGTTAGCCATGTGTTGTCTCTGAGGCCGTATTCGCCAGTTAATATCCATCCGCGCGAATCGGTACCGCCAAGGCGGAAATCGGAATCGGCAAACGCGTCGAGCACCGCGTCCCGTTGCAACATGCGGTATTCACCGGTAACGCGCCAATCGCCGTATTTCGCGATGTGTGGCCAGCCCACCGCAACGCGAACGTCGTAACCGTACACCTTCGGCGCAATGCAATCATCGTAGCGCGTCACGCTGACCATGCCTGACCGAAAACATACGCCACGCGTGCGTTCACGTACCGCCGCTTCATCGTAACCAAGGTTCTTAACATAATCCGCCGTCACCACAACGTGGTAGGGTGCAAACGTCGCCAAATCGACGGAACCGGTAAGGTTCAACTCATGGTAATCGGCCGCCAACGCATACAGACTCCTACGTTGATCAGCCGACAAAGGCACTTGGCTATTAATGTCAAAAAATACGTTGCCGCGCTGTTCGAAACCCGGGGCACCAAAGGCGGAGGTTCTATTTTGATATTCGTTAATGGTGGTTTGCGCCTGGCCGGTCATATTCTTGAAATAGTAGTAGCCCAGCGCCACCGACGCTTTTGTCTGGCTCAACAGGGTTTTCTCGAACCCCAATTGTCCACCGTAGAGCCACTTATCTTTCTTGCTTAATTCCACTTCCTGTAGCGGAAATGCACCGACTGTCAGGAAAAACTGCTGATCGTTCTCCACCATGTCATACAGGCCACCGCCGAACTTAAGCGGGCTTCGATATGTTGCGGCGACACCGTCGAAATTGAGATCGGCATCCCAGACCAGTTCACTGCCTACGAAAGGGTTAGGCATTCTCCCACCTAACAGTGAAAGGAAATCGTACCCCTCGAAATTAGTGAAATCGTATTTCAAATAACTCTGGTCAAAAACGACGGCATAACGTCCACCGTAATTTCCTAAAGTCTGGTTAGTGGAAACGGGATCGGTGGTATTGCCCGTGGTCAGTCGGAAAGTCGCGCGCACATTGTCCGTAACACGTGCATCTAGCGCTAACCGAGCCCGTTCTCGTAAACGCTGCCGATCAACCTGCGTGTTTATCGGCCCCGTCGTATAGTCCCCACCGGCATTCGCCTTCACGACGTCGAAGTACTGAAACGTATCGTAGTCCACGTTGGAATTGTCAAAAAAACTAGCCTCGCCTCGAACTCGAAAGTCGCCCGACAGTTTAATGCGATTCACCCAACCCGGCAGCGCATTGGCAATACCCCATTGTTGCGTTTTCGCGTGTTCAATTACATCATGCACTACGTCGCTGCGCAGATTGTTTCGAATATCGTCACGCATTTGCGCCTTGGTTGACTCCGGCAAATACGGCACGCGAACTACTTTTACAGACTCGACCGGCTTGGCGTTCTTGGCTGCTTTTTCCCTCGCGTCCTGCACCAATTTCTCGGCGGCTTCCGCACTTAAAACGCCACCGCTAACAAGCGTTTTGATCAAGCTCTCAAGCGTGCCGTCAACGGCCTCCAATGTAGCCGGGGGCGGCGTTTCGGCCTTTGCGGTACTGTTTGCTTGCGCCTGCGAGATCGCTTCCTTGGCTTCATTAATAACAGCCGCGGTGGATTGTTCAATCGACGCAGGCTGGACCGCCTCTGGCGAAGCCGCGCCCGCGGCTGATTCACCCTCCGCGTACGCGCCGGGTACGACCAGTGCCGCTGCAATCGCTAACACCCAGCGTCGCGCTTTAAATTCTGCAGATCCGTTTTTCATGTTCATGTGTAAATTCAAGGTCAAACTTCCCCAATTAAATACGCGACGTTATTCGCACCGTCACCGTTCGCGTTTGCTCGTCCGGCGGCGCTTCTGGCAGCTTTGAATAGGAATCCAATGCCACTTTCAACAATTCGTCGGTTTTCACGTTGCCAGTTGGTTTCACTACGTTATAGCGCTTCACATGCCCCTGAGCGTCAAACCAGAACTTAACGCTAACATCGTAAGGTTGCGATCGAATGACGTCGACATCAGCCAAAAAGGCGTGCAGATCGCTCTTTATCGCCATGCCAAAGCGGGCTATTTCCGCTCTTCCGGCTGCGCCACCCCCGCCGCCCGCGAGCAAATCTCGCCCGCCCTTGCGACCCATCAGTCCGAACCCATCACCACTGCCGCTGCCATCGGCATCCAATCCAAG
>JANOTC010000338.1:0-3737 GCA_031416175.1 Gammaproteobacteria bacterium | reverse complement strand
AGAAGCGTCTTTTTGTACTCGACACTAACGTGCTTATGCACGATCCCACCTGCCTTTTCCGCTTTCAAGAACACGACATCATGTTGCCCATGGTGGTATTGGAAGAATTGGACAATAACAAGCGAGGGCACTCGGAAGTCGCGCGTAACGCACGCCAAACGAGTCGCTTCTTAGAAGAAATCATTCATAAGGCAACCCGGGATCGGCTGGATGAGGGCTTGCCCCTCCCTCCACCGCCTAACGGTAAATACGTTCCCGGTCGGCTTTTTTTGCAGACGCGGGAAGTGCTTTACAGCTTGCCACGTGATTTGCCGGGCAAATCCGCAGATAACAATATTTTGGGCGTTGCCATTGGGCTGCAGAAAGAGCGCCCGCTGCAACCAGTCACCTTAGTCACCAAAGATATTAATCTCCGCATCAAGGCCGCCGCACTCGGCATTGATGCGGAAGACTACTTTAACGACCAAGTCATCGACGATGTTGACCTGTTGTATACAGGGTCGCTGCCCTTACCTGCTGATTTTTGGGACAAACACGCCAAGAATATCGAGTCGTGGCAAGAGGACACCCGCACCTTTTATCGCGTTCACGGCAGCGATATTGAGGACTGGTATCCTAACCAATTTGTGTACACCACCAATGGCGATTTCGAAGGCATTGTGCGCTCGGTGGCGGGTGAAACGGCGACCATTCAACTTACGCGCGATTACCTCAGCCCCGCGCATAAAGTGTGGGGCATTAACGCCCGCAATCGGGAGCAAAATTTTGCACTTAATGCGTTGATGGACCCTGATGTTGATTTCGTTTCCCTGCTTGGCAGCGCGGGAACGGGCAAGACCTTGTTGACGCTCGCTGCAGGGCTTACTCAAGTGTTGGACGAGAAGCGCTATCACGAAATTATTATGACACGCGTTACGGTGCCCGTAGGTGAAGACATCGGCTTCTTACCGGGTACGGAAGAGGAGAAAATGACGCCGTGGATGGGCGCCTTGATGGACAATCTGGAAGTGCTCACCACGCCCGAAGGCGGCGAATGGGGCCGCGCCGCTACCAATGATTTGTTACAGAAACGCATTAAGATTCGCTCGCTCAATTTTATGCGCGGGCGCACCTTTTTGAGCAAATTTTTAATCATCGACGAGGCGCAAAACTTAACTTCAAAACAGATGAAAACCTTGATTACCCGCGCAGGGCCAGGCACCAAAGTAGTGTGTTTGGGCAATGTGGCGCAAATCGACACACCGTATCTCACGGAAACGACGTCGGGCCTAACCTACGTGGTGGATCGATTTAAGAAATGGGAGCACAGTGCGCACATTACCTTGCAACGGGGTGAGCGTTCACGCTTGGCGGATTACGCGTCAGAAGTTTTGTAGTTCACGTTTTGACAGCCGCGCCTGAAGTGGGGACGGAAAGTCACCCCCCCTCTTCAGGCGCTATCGCGCAATCACATGGCCGAACCGAGCACCGCCGCGCGTAGCGCCAATCCTTTTGCCACGCTGCCGAAAATGTCGCCCGACACGATGGGCGTGGTGGGAAAATGCTCGCTGAGCACACGTTTTAGCAGCGGTATTTTCGACGTACCACCCGTAATGAATATTTCGTCCGGCGCGTCATCCGACTGGCTACACACGTCTTTCACCAGTGCCATGGTTTTTTGCATGTAATGGTGCATATTTTTCTCCAGTGCATCGCGCGTTACAGGAACTCGAACGGGCCGGGTGAAATAATCCAACTCGACCGTCACCTCGGATCGGTCCGACAAGGCGATTTTTGCCGATTCCGCGCTTCGATTTACCCGCATTCCGAGTTTTTTCTCACGTAACTCTATTAGTCGCTCAATCGGGTCAACATGCACGGTGTCGCGTAAATAATCCTTCAATTCGGTCGCCATCGCCCGCCCGTAAAACCGTGTTTGCGCGGGAATATCTGTGATGGTCAGCGCATCTATAATTCCGCTCTTGGGCACGGATCGGCCCGATTTGAATTGGGCACCAATGCCAAATACGGGGCCAAAAAATTGTTTGGCAAACGTGACGTCCAAATCGGTTCCACCGAGCCGTTCGCCGGAGGTGCTCAATATATCGGTTTTTCGATCCACCCCCGCGCAGCGTTCAGGCCCCAAGCGCATCATGGTGCAGTCGGTGGTGCCACCGCCGGCGTCTAACACTAAAACCGTTTTGTTTGCATCGAGTTGTTGTTCGTAGGCTACAGCGGCGGCGATGGGTTCATATTCGAACGCAAAATTTACAATGCACGCTTCCTCGGCAGCGCGACGCATGATGTCCAGCGCCACCGGCTCGTAGGTGCCTGCACCGTGGTATTTCACGGGCCGCCCTAAGACGACGAATTCTGCGGGTGCGCCTAATTCGGCTTCTGCGCAGGTGCGAAGTTGGCGAAGAAACACGGAGGTAATCGCAATGAACAATTCACGTTGTTCGGGACGCAGCTCCACTGCAAGAAAATTCTTCGGTGACTTAACTAGATAGCCGAGCGTGGGGTCTTCCCGATGCATGCGCACCGCTTCGCTGCCCAATAATACGTCTGAGCCACGGATTAAGCGTGCACTTAATTCAATCGCTTTTGATTCATCAATGGCATCGCGCATCGCCTCACGTTTGGCGATATTTCGCGCAACAATTAGACTCTGATTGTCGTCCATATTGTAAGCAGGGCCATCACCATCACGTTCGCGTCGTGTTTCTGCATTTTCCTGCCGCAATTGCGCTGCAATACGCTCCACCTCACTCTCCAGCACGTTCACATCGCGCACCGGCGCGCGTGGCACCCACAACACGGAGGGAAGGAGTGTGCTATCTAGCTCTAATTCAACCAGAAAAGGTAAACCGTCTTTAACGAACGCAACCGCACAATTGGACGTACCATAATCAATAGCTATTGTTTTCATATCACTCTGCTGAAACCTGAATTTCGATTGGCCCGTCCGAAGTCGGCGCCAAGCTATGTAATTATACCGAGATCCGAGCATAGGATGTCGAAGACTGCAAATCGGCCGAAGGAGGGAGGGTTAGCGGCTGATGTTGGCTTGAGTTAACAGCGGGGTTAGGAGGAGAAGGCGCTGAAAGTAGGTGCAGGTTAAATTTACATTTACAAGGTCATTTGTGTACCTCTAAAACACCCGTGTGTTCTCCGGCCTAGGTCTACCACGGATCAGGCCGGAGAAATGTAAAGGCACTTATTAGGTCACGATATTGCTCTCAGTGCGGACTACTAAATCGTCAATGTAGCTGGTTTAGCCTCGCGGTCGGTCCTTCCTTCCCGATCCAAATAACGCTGATGAAACAACGCGGCCGCGCATAACATCACCAAAATAATCCCCATGGCCATGCTGTTTACCGTCGCCGTTGCCAGCATCGAGAATTTGAAAATGAATGGGCTGGCAATGAGGAACAAGCCAAGTACCAAATTCATATATTCTTCCCACTTCGCGGGTCGTGCAAGTGCAAATTGCGAGGTAAAACCTAGGACGGAACCGATAAAGACAGCGCAAAGTGTCGCTTCAATATTTGCCGAGTAGCCAAGCACAAAAGGCGATGCCACTAACCATGCAGCGACCATTAATTCAGCGACATCGTCTAAGTTACGTTTTGCGATTCGAGTCATGACACACCTCCTAAAACATCGGGCAATCAACTTCAGCGGATTTGGGGTAACGGACAAATTTCGCAAACCGCTACAGTCTCCTCGTCGGAACTGAGGCTGGACTGTACGCGCTG
>JANOTC010000337.1:0-14361 GCA_031416175.1 Gammaproteobacteria bacterium | reverse complement strand
TAGAGGTCACTCACTCATGCTCAAGACAAGACTGCTCTCTGGAACAAGCCTACTCATTGCAGGCGCCTTACTGTTAGTCATCAACGTGCTGGCGATGACGCTTTTACCTGCGGCACGCTTTGATCTCACCCAAAGCCGCCTTTACACCTTATCGGATGGGACGAAAAGCATTCTCAGCAAGCTGGACGAACCCATTACGCTGCGCTTTTATTTTTCCGAAAAGGCGCTCGGTAGCGTGCCGAGCATCATGACGTATGGTCGCCGCGTTCGCGAATTATTGGAAGAATATGCCAGTATTTCAAACGGCAAGATTAAATTAATTGTGGCCGATCCCGTCGCATTTTCAGATGAGGAAGATCAGGCGGTTCGTTACGGCCTGCAGGGTGTTCCCATTGATGCAGGCGGAAGCCTAGCGTATTTCGGCTTAGCTGGCACTAACACCGTGGATGGCCAAGAAGTGGTCGGCTTTTTCCAGCCGGAGAAGGAAGATGCGCTAGAATATGATTTAACGAAACTGGTCTATAAATTAACCAGTCCTAAGGCAAAAGTAGTTGGGCTTTTATCGACGTTACCGATGGATGGCGGTGCGCCTAACCCCTTTGCACCGCAAAGTGGCGGACGCGAATGGATGATTCTATCGCAGCTCAAGCAATTGTTTGACGTGCGCAACCTTGGCGGCGATATCGACCGCGTGCCAGACGATGTTAACGTGTTGATGTTAGTGCACCCTAAGGGTCTTAGCGAAAAAACTCAGTATGCTATTGACCAATTTGTGTTGCGCGGTGGACGCGCCATGGTGTTTGTCGACCCATACGCTGAGCAAGATGTACCGCCGTCAGATCCGAACAATCCGATGGCGGCGATGGGCGCGCCACGTAGTTCTAATTTGGAAAAACTGTTTGACGCATGGGGCGTGCAATTGGTCCCTGGTCGACTCGCGTTAGATGTGCGCACGGCGACACGCGTCACCGTACGCGGCAATTTTGGACCACAGAATGTGGACTATGTCGCGTGGCTAACGCTTGACCCCTCGCGTATGAATCGCAGTGATTTTGTGACCGGCGAGCTGAAGAAAATCACCATTGGATCGGGTGGCGTGTTAGTCAAAAAGGGCGAAGGAACTACACGTTTCACACCGCTGTTGGAAACCAGCGAAGAGGCGATGTTGGGCGACGTGTCGCGCCTGCAATTTGGCCCCGATCCGGTTAGCCTAATTCGCGATTACCAGCGCGGCGGGAAAAAATTGGCGCTTGCGGCACGCCTCAGCGGCAAAGTTAAAACCGCGTTTCCAAACGGCGCACCCGCCGGTATGGACGGTGCGAATCAAATCAAGGAATCTAAAGAGGATGTGAACATCTTAGTCGTCGCTGACACAGATCTATTGGCTGACGCTTTCTGGGTAGATGTGCAAGATTTCTTTGGCAACCGAGTATCCGTGCCGCGCGCGTCTAACGACGCGTTTGTGATTAATGCGGTGGATAATCTATCAGGCAGCAACGATTTAATCAGTTTGCGTAGCCGCGAAAAATCAGCACGGCCATTTGAAAAAGTGCAGGAACTCAAGCAGGAAACGGAACAACAATTCCGCGAAAGAGAGCGTCAACTGCAAGCGCATTTGCAAGAAACAGAGCGGAAAATTTCCGAGATGCAACGGCAAAAAGAAGGTGGCAATAAGTTGATTCTGAGTCCCGAACAGCGCGCGGCCATCGAAAAGTTTAGAGCCGAGCAAGTGCAAACGCGAAAGGATTTGCGCGGTGTGCAACACGAATTGACGAAAAACATCGAATCATTGGGCACCACATTGAAAATTCTTAATATCGGTGCGATACCCGTATTGGTTATTGTTTTGGCTATGCTTTTGGCACTGATTCGTGTCAGACGCATGAAACGCCACAGTCTCGCTTGAGGATAGAAACATGAAAAGCAAAACCTTAGCACTATTCGTTGTCGTTACTGTCATTTTGGCGGGTGTAGCGGTGTTCACTTCGCAAAAGCAGGGCGAAGAGTCAACAGAGAGTGCATCGCAACCCTTTTTCCCCGAGTTGGCGAAGAACTTGGAAAAGATTGATCAGATCGACATCACAACGGGAAATCAAACCATCGCCTTTGCACGGCAACAAGGGAATTGGGTGGTGAAGAGTAAAGACGCTTATAGCGCTGACCCCATCAAACTTCGCGAGATGTTGTTGGCATTGACCTCTATGCGCACGGTAGAGGCTAAATCGAAAAAGCCTGAAAACTACGAAAAGCTGGGCGTTTGGGAGCCAGGCGAAGGTCGTAGCTCACATTCTGTGTCTATTAAAGATGAGAAAGGCGCGGTGTTGGCGGGCCTGATCGCGGGAAAAGCGAAGCCCGTGAGTGGTCCTAATAGCGAGGCACAAATGTACGTGCGCAAAGCGGGTGATGAGCAGGCTTGGCTCGTCACCGGGCAACTGAATTTTCCGGCTGACGCCTTAGCATGGGTCGACCGCGCGATTGGAGACATCAATGGCAGTCGTATTAAATCAGTGGGCATTACGCCTGTTAGCGGCAAAGGCATAACGCTTATTAAAGAAAAGCACGGTGATGCTGCGTTTACTATAAAAGACCAGCCGAAAGGCTTCGAATTTCAGGACCCTAGTTCACCGAACACCCTTGCCTCTGCCTTGGAAAATATGCAGTTGGAAGATGTGCTGCCGGTTGGAAAAATCGAATTTGCTAAAGGGAAAACGGCGCAGGCTGTGTTCGAAACATTTGACGGTGTGGTAATCACTGCGGCGTTGACGGAGGTCGATGGAAAGCATTATGTGAAGTATGTAGCTGTCGGGATGCCGACGCCTGTGGTGGCTGCGCCCGCTCCGACCGCAACAGCACCTGCCGCACCTGCCGCATCCACGACGCCAAAGACTGCCCTTGTTCCTCCGGTAGATCCAAAGCGTGAAGCACAAGATCTGAATTCACGTTGGGAAAAATGGGTGTTCGTGATTCCTGCCTATAAAGCGACGGCGCTTACTCAGGGTTTGGAAGCTTATAAGAAGAAGTCTTAGATCGAAGAATCTGCGAGCACTATTGCGTCTTATAGGGAAACAACACGTCCAAGGGCACGCTGCGGTTGGCGTTTTCAACGATACGGACATGATCACGACGAAATTCGCGCGCATTGCGCAATCCGCAGGAATGCGCGAGCTTGTCCACTTCGGTGTTCACGCAACGGGCGTAATTGGCAACACGCGCGGCCTTGTCTTCCACCACGAGGCCACGTTGCAAACGCTTATTATGGGTAGTGACGCCGGTCGGGCAGGTATCTTCATGGCACTGTAACGACTGTATACAGCCCAATGCAAACATGAACCCGCGCGCCGAAACAACGAAGTCTGCGCCAACGCATAAGGCCCAGGCGACGTGCGCAGACGTTAAAAGCTTTCCTGATGCGATCACTTTTACGCGACCGCGTAAGCCCGACTCTGACAAGCTATCCACCAAAATCGGAAGCGCTTCACGCAGGGGTAGCCCAACATGATCAGCTAATAGCTGTGAGGCGGCGCCGGTGCCACCGTCGCCACCATCCACCGAGATAAAGTCTGGCGCACTCGATACACCCCGTCGTAATACGGCATCAAATAATTCTCGCGAAAACGCCTCATTCGAAATGACTGTTTTGAAACCCACCGGACGGCCCGTTACGTCGCGCACACGTGCAATCATGTCGAGCAAGTCATCAGCGCATTTAATTTCGAGGTGGCGATTGGGACTGTTAGACATCACGTTAATCGGAATGCCGCGAATTTCAGCGATTTCTGCCGTCACCTTGATGCCGGGTAACACACCGCCGCGACCTGGCTTTGCGCCTTGTGCGAGTTTTATTTCGAATGCTTTTACATGGGCCGACACCGCACGCAGGCGCTCATCACTCAACAAGCCCTCAGCATCGCGCACGCCATATTTTGCGCTGCCCATTTGAAATATTCGGTCGCACTCGGCTTCTAGGTGATACGGTGCCAATCCACCTTCGCCTGTATTCATCCACACACCGGATTCCGCCGCTCCGCGTGAAAGCGCACGAATGGCGGGGGCAGAAAGGGCGCCAAAGCTCATACCTGAAATATTGAATATATGCTTGGCGATAAAGGGTTGTGCGCAATCGGGACCAATCACCACCGCAGGGGATGGTAGGCAGTCTTCTTCTAACATGGGATAGGCGGAATTGACGAAAATAAACGAGCCTGGCTCGCGTAAATCGTTGGTTGAGCCGAAGCCGATAACGCCGCCTAGATTTTTTGAGGTGCGATAGACCCAGTTTCGGGTTGCGCGATCAAACGGAAGCTCTTCACGATCATGCGCAAAGAAATATTGGCGGAAGTATTCGCCCTGCCCTTCGAGAAAATAGCGCAGGTGGCCAAGTATCGGAAAATTTCGGAGAACGGCGTGTTTGCGCTGGAATATGTCGTAAATAAAAACGGCGCCGAGTACCAGCATAACGATGCCAGCCATCCAGCCCATGATCACGACAATCCAATTGAGTAAGGCGAGTGCGCTCATAGATTTGATCGACAAAATCCGCGCTGTGGGGAATTAATTCAAATAGGGCGGCCCGAGGTCAACGCGGGGCCGAGGCACCTAGCTAAAGCCATTACGGTGCCAATAAACTGTCCACAACTGGATGGTGAACATTCAATAACTGCGCCAGAATCAATTGGCAGGCGTCGCGATTGTGTTCGTCGCACGCGATAGGGCGATAAGCGCTGACCCGCGCTTCACTTCGACGCAGCACGGCCATCATGGTCTCACCGCGACCCTTAACTCCTTGAACAAAAACAGGATAAAGTTGGAAGCCCGTCATTTGTGCGAGGCGCACAGCGCCGCCTTTCACGCCTTTGTTGGGGTCCGGATCGGCGCGAATTCCGCCTTGCGGAAATATCACCACCACTTCGCCTTCGCGTAACGCGCGCAAGCCTACACGTACGGCCAATTCGGGACGCGTTTGTCGATCAACGGGTATACAACCAATTGCCCGAAATAGCCAAGTCAGGCCAAAGCGGTCATATTCTTCCTGAGCGATCATGAATCTCAACGGACGATGGGTCGAAGCCAGTAACAGCAAGGGATCAAGGCCCGACACGTGATTGGAGACCAATATCGCGCCGCCATGCGTCGGCAAGGGGACGTAGCTGGTGCGCAATCGGTGATAATGACGGCAAAACAGTCTATTAAAGCCGTCAAGCCGATTCAGCCAAGGTTTTCCCCAATCCGCGCCGTTAGCCCGCTCGCATTTTCGCAGAAAATACCGCCAGCCTAGCACCAACAATAGTGCACAGACGACAATTGGAATCCAAGATTCATCGTTCAATCTTCGTAACCACCATTTAGAACGGAAGGCTAACGCCTAGCGTCGCCGTGCCTCTTGCTCCCCCCAACCAGGTGAGTTCTGACTCTGCCAAGATCGAGGTTTTCTTGGCAATATGAAACACCCATCCCGCGCCGATTCCCAGTGAAATAGCGCCACGCAATTCGTGCTCATCGCTTGCTTCTGCAACGTGGCGCGAAAACGCGCTTCCAATTCGTGTTTTCCAAAATAAATTGCGCGTCAATAATTCTCTAAACGCAAAATACCCACCTATTGTCCAGGTAGGCGGCAATACGCCGCTGCCGCCTTGTAGTCCAGCATTCACATCCAGCTCGAACGCATAGTGCTGATCTAACCGATAACCCGCCAAAATTCCGAGCGCTGGGATCGTTGAATCGGCAGCATCGGGAACGCGAATTATTCCGTATTTGCCAATTACGTAGGTCAAGTCACTGCCCCAACTGACAGGGGCTGAAATCATCAAAAGCAAGAATATGGCCGTTTGTCGATTAATTCGCATTTTTATGTCCAAAAAGATAACCCCGTCCACGCACGTTAGGTATTCATGTAATGCTGTAACGAGCCGAGGTTATGGACAGAGTCAAACCCCATACCCAACAATAACATCCGCGCCTGCGCGCTGCGCCCGCCACTGAGGCAATACACAACCACAGGCCGGTTCCGATCTAATTGCGTGGCTTGCAGAGGAAGTATGGACAACGGAATGTTGCGGGCACCGGGAACCGCGCCTCGATTAAACTCGTCCGCTGTGCGAACGTCGACAATTTGGGCTTGCGCGCCTTCGATAAGGCTTCTGGCTTGGGTTCCAGTGATAATTGGGGATGACATGGTACTGACTCTGGGTAGAACGACTGGGTTGGGCGAATTTTAACCTAAAAATGGGGAGGGTTGGGATTGGCGAGAAAAACCTGGCGCGTATGCATAAGGGGATCGACGAAAATCGTATCGAAACTATTTTTGAATTAACGTAAACTCGACGCGAATTTGACTTTACTATTGAAATACTCTGGGAATTTTTGGGAAAATGGGCAATAAATTGTTTTCCGCTGTCCAAGCAGCAAATTTGAACATCCAAAAGGCAGCCGAGATTGGGGTGCTGTCTTTCGAGTCGTCAGCAATCAAGGACTTCATCGTCAACGGCATCAAGTGCGATTTGTATGAGGCAATTCCCGAGTTCTGCGACGACATTTCGAAGAAAGTTTCGCCCTATTCCAACACGGTTCTACACCGTACGGCAGTTTCGGACTATCAAGGCAGTATGAAATTGTGTATGGCCGGACCGTCCACCTTTAATGCTGCACAACGCGCCTCGCCCGCCATCAACCACGACGGATTTGACAAAACCACCGCCAAAACGGTTTCAGTCCCATGCGCTGATTTCGAGCAAATTGACCCTGGCAATTACGATCTGATTTCCATTGACGTGGAAGGTGGGGAATTTGCGATTCTGTCAAGAATGAAAAGTCGCCCGTTAGTCATCGCCCTTGAGACCCAGAGTCGAGACTACTGCAATCCTAAATTGGGCTCAATAACAGACTGGATGGTCGAAAACGGCTACTCCGTATGGATATGGAATGACACCGACACAATTTTCTTTAAAGGAATTCCGCCTCAGGTCGGCGTTTCCGAACGACTCAAGGCGAAATGGCATAGCTTTCGGTATTTTGCTTCTAGAATTTAGCGAGCTTACGCCTAATTGAGGTTATCGACTTCCAAGTCCATCGAAAGCGTCCGTTATGAAATCAAACTCACTTTGTTACGACTTTTGAATACCGTATCTGCCCATTTTTTCTATTAATGTACGTCTGCCCATTTTTAGTTCTTCGGCCACCTTTGATTGGTTCCAGCCGGACGCTGACAAATGGTCTCGAAGCAATTTTGCTTCGTAATGCTCGACCATTTCCTTTAAGCCAACACCCGACGGGCTTTCTTCTCGCGCCATGCGAGTTTCCTCACGGCCACGACGGTCGCGAAACTCCGCTGGAAGCTGTTCCGGCGAAATATGTTGGCCCTCATCACACAACAGAATACCGCGTTCCAGTATATTGCGCAGCTCGCGTATATTTCCGGGAAATTCATAACGCATTATCATATCCAACGCGACGGGTGTAACACCTGTTACGCTTTTATTATATTTTTCGGCGAAACTGGTTAGGAAATGTTTTATCAGCGCTGGGATGTCTTCTTTGCGATCTCGCAATGCGGCTAAATGAATCGGAAACACCGACAGCCTATAATACAAGTCCTCACGAAAATGACCCTTTGCCGCGTGGTCGGCTAGATCTCGATGCGTAGCCGCTACCACGCGCACGTTCACTTTCTTTGGCGTTACGCTCCCGAGCGGGCGAATTTCCTTTTCCTGTAACACGCGCAATATTTTGGCTTGTAGCCCTAAAGGCATATCGCCTATTTCGTCTAAAAATAAGGTACCGCCATCGGCTTCTTCAATTAGCCCTTTCTTGTCCGATACAGCACCGCTAAACGCCCCTTTTTTGAATCCAAAGAGTTCACTTTCTAACAAGTTCTCGGGCAAGGCCGCGCAATTTTGCGCGACAAACGGCGCGGCTCGGCGCGGACTATTAACATGTAATGCATGGGCAACCAGTTCCTTTCCGGTGCCCGTTTCGCCGTTAATCAACACGGTTGCGTCCGATGCACTCACCCTGCGAATTAAATCAAATACTTTGCGAATCGGGTCACTAGAACCGATGATTTGGGAAAAGTCACCGCCACCTTCAATCACTTTGCGTAGCGACTCATTTTCATTGGCTAGCTCAGCATTATTCGCATTCAGCACCGAAATCAAATGGCTGTTTTCGCGAATCAATTGCACGTTATCTATTGCCACTGCGGCTTGCGAGGCAAATGCCTTCGCCATACGCTTTTGCGCCTCGTCGAACGGTCCAACCTTGCCGTTGTCGCTTAAACCGTTGAGCAATTGCAACACGCCGACCGTAATATTTTTATGATCGACCAAGGGAATGGCTAACATGGACTGCGTACGATAGCCGCTCGCCCGATCGAATTTATAGACGTTACTAAATTCAAATCCGGTGTATTGATAGATGTCCGCGATGCCAATTAATTCCCCCGTAAATGCGCAATGTACACATACGTTAGATGAGTTTCGCTTGCCATCTACCATGAGCGGAATAATGGGATAGTCGCTCCGCCGCACGTCCATCGACGCGCAGCGAAACACTTCCGCCACCAAATTGCGTTTGGAAACATCGAGCAAAGACACAATACCTGCGTCGGCATGAACCAACCGACACGCCGATTCCACAATGCGCGCCAAAAGGCGCGTCAAATCACGCTCAGTCACGAGCGCGGTGGTAATTTCAATCAGCTCCTCGATTGGTCTGGAACGCGGGTCCGCCATGTTAGTTACGGCGCCGACGCGCTAAACGTGTAGGTGAAATGACCCCCTTCACCTACGCCAAGATGCAGCGCATCCACATCCTTCTCCTCCGCCATATTGTGCAGAATATCTGTTGCGATTTGCGGCAACACCGTTCGATTGATGATGTAGTCAACATTACGCGCACCTGTTTCCACTTCCGTGCAACGCTGCGCAATGGCTTCAATCACTTCGTCAGACACCGTTAATGCAATCCTCTGATTCGCCGCCATGCGCTTACCAACACTCTTCATCTTTAAACGCGCAATATCGCGCAAGGCTTCTTGGCTAATCGGCAAGAACGGCACGATGTCCATGCGTGCCAGCAAAGCGGGCTTGAAGTGATCGCTAAGTATCGGTCGAATGGCCTCGACCAATTGGTCGGCCTCTATCTGCGGATTGTCGATCGCCATCTGCGTGATCACATCCGATGCCAAATTACTGGTTAAAAGAATGATCGTATTCTTGAAGTCAATGACACGGCCTTCTCCATCCGACAAGGTGCCTTTATCGAACACTTGATAGAATAAATTCATCACCTCAAGATCAGCTTTCTCGCACTCGTCCAGCAACACAACGGAATAGGGACGTTGCCTAACCGCTTCGGTCAATACGCCACCTTCGCCGTAGCCAACATATCCGGGGGGCGAACCCACTAAGCGAGACAGGGTGTGCTTTTCTTGAAACTCCGACATATTGATGGTGACAACAAAACGCTCGCCACCAAACAAGGTTTCAGCGATGGTAAGCCCGGTCTCCGTTTTACCCACGCCACTGGGTCCCACTAATAGAAACACACCCATCGGCATACTCGGATTTCCGAGACCTGCCTTCGCGGTTTTAATTCGCTCGGCGATGCGGGAAATGGCGATGTCTTGCCCTTTGATTCGACGGCCGATATTTTCCGACAGCTTTAACACCGCGCTCGCTTCGTCGCGAATCATGTCGCCCACAGGAATCCCCGTCCAATCGGCAACAACATGTCCAACCACGCTCGGCGTCACTTCAAAATGCACCAACGCGTCGTCGCCTTGCACCTCTAACAACGTACGCTCTGCGGCTTGAAGCTCGTCGCGAATTTTTTCCGCCGTTGCACTATCAACCGCTGCTTCACCTTTCGCCGTCATGCGTTTACGCAAGGCAATTATTTGGTCAGCTAAGGCTTTTTCCTTTTCCCATTTGCTGCGCACAACGGCCATTTGCGCAGTTATCTCGGCCATACGCGCAGTCAGCGCCGCTACGCGCTCAGTAGAAGGCATCGCACCCGTTTCTTCATCGCGTTGGGTGGCGAATAATTCACGTTCGAGCGTTGCTTTTTGCTTGGACAAATCATCCAACTGCTCGGGCTGTGATCCCATCGAAATTTTCACACGCGCGCAGGCCGTGTCTAACAAGTCAACCGCCTTATCGGGCAATTGCCGACCTGATATAAATCGCGACGACAATTCCGCCGCCGCCACGACCGCGTCATCCCGCACGTAAACGTCATGCGCTTTTTCGTAGTTCTCACGCAGCCCGCGCATGATCAATACGGCGCCATTCACATCCGGCTCATCTACTTTTACCAGTTGGAAACGGCGCGCTAAAGCAGGATCCTTTTCGAAATACTTCTTGTACTCGGACCATGTCGTGGCCGCTATTGTGCGCAACTCGCCACGCGCCAAGGCCGGTTTAAGCAAATTCGCCGCGTCCCCACCGCCTGCGGCACCGCCCGCACCAATCATTGTATGTGCTTCGTCAATGAATAAAATGATCGGCGTTGGTGACGCCTTTACTTCGGCAATGACTGACTTGAGCCGTTGTTCAAATTGGCCTTTGACGCTGGCGCCCGCTTGCAACAAGCCCATGTCCAAACCATGCAATTGAACATCTTTTAAAATTGGCGGCACATCGCCTTGGACAATTTTCAGCGCCAGACCTTCCACCACCGCCGTTTTGCCCACACCCGGCTCACCCACGACAATAGGATTGTTCTTGCGGCGCCGCGCCAGAATATCAATCATTTGTCGGATTTCGCGTTCACGCCCGAAGACAGGGTCAATGTCACCGTTACGCGCCCGATCCGTGAAGTTGACCGCGAATTGCGCTAAGGCGCCCTTTTCTCCCGCCTCAGCGGCTGGTTTACCTGAGTCACCGGCCGTTTCTTGCTCGATGACGGTTTCTGCCGATGCCGCCAGTATTTGCGAGAATTTTGACTTAAGATCCTCGACGCCGATAGGCTTTAATAAGTCATAATACTCGTCAAGCACAAATCGATTTGGATTGCTCAGCATAGCGAATATGGTGGCACCCGAACGCAGGCTGCGCGCATTGGTTTCCACCGATGCCCAGAGCCAGCTTTGTTCCAAGAGTTCCACCAACAAACGGCTAAACACAGGCTTTCTTGTGTTTCCAGCGGGTGCCGCGTCAATGGTTTGTTGTATCGCGCGTTTGACGCGACTCGGTTCAATTTCGTAGTTGCGCAATATGTGTTGAAAATCGCCGTTAGCGTCGTCTATGCACTCAAGCAAGAAATGCTCGATAGTCACTTCGTAATTGCCGCGCGACACGCATAATCCCGCCGCCGCCTCCAGCATCCGTTTGGCGTAGCCATTGAGCTTGCCTACCAGTGCGCGAATTTCAACCGATGCCATGAAAAGCTCCTTTTCTACACATTAATATTGCAAATTCAAATTCCAACTAGGCCGCCGCCTCACCCAATTGATTGACGGTGCTATAGGTTTGCTGGGGCTTACCCAACCACGACGTCCAGCCAAGTGACCCGCCTGTTTTCTTGTCAAGATTGAGCATAGGAACATCGTGCACGTCCACTTTAATGCTCACGTCATAATCCAAGCGATCTACCAACGCCACCTGCATTAAGGCGCGCAACTCGCTGTGACCCGGTCGGCCCGGCAATAAATTTTTGTACGTGGCGAAATCCACAGGACCCAGGTGCAAACAAAATTTCGTCGAACTATCCGGTACCGACGCGCCTAGAAATGCCTCCTGCCCGAGAACGCATTGGGTCGTGCCCAAACGCGCGTGCTGGCTCGGATCAATTTGAACGCGCCGCACGATAAATTCCTGCACTGAAACGCCTACATTATCAAAATAGTACGAAACAATGTTAGCTAATGTATCAGCAGAACGTGCGCGCATACCCAGCACACTGATGAGCGGGATAAGTTTACGCCAGTCCAAATTGGTCGCGCCTTTCTTACCACCGGAATACATCCCCACTAACGCAAGTAACTGCTCAGAGAATGCGTCGAGCTTGCCTGCCTTAAACTGCGCGTGGTGGTGATATTTAAACCATGCGCGATAAACAAACGAAATCATGCGATGGTGAAAAATATCTAGAAAGTGGCGCGAGGTATTTTCGTCTTCGGTACGCCCCAAAACATCTTCAGTATAAAAAACAGGCAGCGGTGAAGCCGGTCCGTAAAGCCCTAAAAAATTGACCGTGCACAATAGTGATGGCAACTGGGACTCGCCATGCGGCGTAGTGGCGACAATCGAATCAATGTCCGCCGACGGAAAACCAAGGCTCGCATTAGCGCGAAAACGCAGCGATTCGCGGCCAACGGGACCTTTGTCTCCCACTAACACGGAATCCGCACGCACTTTAGACAATAAGTGAACGGCCTGGAAAAAATTATATTCCCGGGCGCGATCCTTAATGTCCGCGACTATAGGAGCGGCTGACTGCCGCTTCTGGGTTTCCACAAGTATTTCTCGCCTTTTTCCGTGTCTTCTACTTCCAATTGAGTAAACGAATTAACCGACGCATATAAACCTAGAAAACGATCCAAGATCGAGGCGAATAAATACATATCGCCTTCGCAAATGAACTTGGTGCTATTCATTCGCAACAGAACGTGAATCCCACGCACGGGCAAACCGCGAATCATCCGCGTCACTGGCGTACACGTTAGCGCCTCCATTCCCTCCATTCGCAGTTCGTTCATTCGTGCCGATTGTCGATTGTAAAAGGCAGGAAAATTATACGTAGATAGAACGCTTTTAAGCGCCGGTAAGTCAGTCAGCGAAGTAAAATTACTCGCCATGCTGGAAATCAACATCCAATGCATGCCTTGCTCGATGGGTGGCGGCAAGGAGGGCGTGGGCACCATAATATTTCGATAGTCGGCAAATTCCGGCGAATTCCCCGTCGCTATGGAGATGTCGCCTTCCTTCAGTTTCTCCGACAACTTTCGATTGGTACACGTCAAATCAAGCGAGATGATTTCCTTATCCGCACGAATTGATGCCGCATCGTCGACGACGAATGAAACGTACGTATCTATGCCTTTGCCAATGACGGCGGGCCTGCGTGTCACTTTGAAATACGCGACATCACCCGCCGCTTTTCCTTTCGCCCCATGACCAAATGAGATAAACGGATCGTAGGTGCGCCGCCTGCCCGTACCTTGCGACCAACCCGTCACTTTGTCGATGGAAAATATTTCGTAGTGTTCAAGCTGGCTACTGCTCGGCCTAACGCGATACTCCACTTGGTCAAATGCCATCCGCAACGGATCTGCATCTTTTTGGAAAAGATTGATAATAGGCGTGCAATACAGTCGGAAGTTATTTTTTTGTGGCCGAACTTGCGACGGTAATGGGCGCGACAAATTAAATGTCAGCGTGAAAGTATCGGATGCAGGTAGTCGCCGTAGTGCTTTTAGATTGCTGATGTCGAGAAAGAGAAAGCGCTGTGGCAAACAAAAATATTCTTGCAATAACCGATAGCCGCCAAACGCATTGCTTGTATAAGGAATCATTTCCTCGTCGGCCGAAAACCCTGCCGCCGCAATACTCCCCGGCGGCAAGCGAATTCCAGCATCAGGCGAGGCGTCATCCACGCTCACCGAAACACTCGACAAATAATGCAACAACCAAAGATAGAGATTGGATGTGGCGAACGCTTCGCCGTGGAGAAAAATCCGAAGCGTATCGAGATTGAGCGTATCAAGGGGAATCGAATTGAACGTCTTAAACTTCAATTGGAGAACGGCACCGGCACCGGCACTCTCCAATTTAACAGAATCCACCACCAACGGAAAAACGTCGACTGAATGGCACGTACGAAAACGACAACGCGTTCCGTCAACCGGAAGTGAATCAATTTCGGTCGCCCTGTTGATGTACTTTTTTTCCGTCATACCACTGGCAAGCGGTGTGAACTCAAGAATTGACATGGACGGCAAGGGCCGCAAAAAATGCGGCCATAGCAGCGAAAACAAACCTTCAGTCAGTTCGGGCAGCTCATCATCCAGCTTCTGCCGAATACGCGCCGCCAGAAATGCAAAACCTTCTAACAGCCGTTCGATATCAGGATCATTCCCCCGCCGCGCAAGAAATGGCGCCAACTTGGGGTAATACAGCGCAAACTCATCACCTAACTCGCGGAGATAGGTCAGCTCGTCTTGATAATATTTGTTAAATTCCATTCTGTGCTAACTATCCACGTAACCGAACTCGACCAGCCGCATCGAGCATGGTTTCGAACCAGATGTCGGTCGTGGAATCACCCACCAGAAGTTGCGCTGATATTTCAAAGCGCAAACTAAGAGGTTGGTCCTTATCAACAACATGACTCACGCGCACACGCGTTAGGCGCGGTTCGTATTTT
>JANOTC010000336.1:0-6600 GCA_031416175.1 Gammaproteobacteria bacterium | reverse complement strand
CGGAAACTTCAGAGACTCGCGTGCGCACCAAGGTGCCGCCGTCGCTAATCAGCATGATTTCCTCGTCGTCTTTGACCAAGGCAGCCGCCACCACAGGCCCATTACGTGCGCTCGTTTGGATCGAAATAACGCCCAAACCGCCGCGACCACGAACTGGATACTCGCTAACCGGCGTACGCTTGCCGTAACCATTGGCCGTCGCCGTTAGCACCATACCTTCATCGACAATAAGCTGGGCGATGACTTTCTCGCCCTCTGGCAAGCGCACGCCGCGCACACCACACGCTGCGCGACCCATCGCGCGCACATCGTCTTCAGAGAAACGGATTGCCTGACCTTCTGTGGTGAACAGCATCACTTCACGGGAACCGTCAGTAATATTAACACCAACCAATTGATCATCTTCACGCAAATCGACGGCAATAATGCCCGACGTGCGCGGTCGCGAGAATTCGGACAATGGCGTTTTCTTCACCGTGCCGCTGCTGGTCGACATAAACACGAACTTATTCTCTTCAAATTCGCGTATCGGCAAAATGGCGTTAATGCGTTCGTTCGGCTGCAAAGGCAACAAATTGATGATTGGCCGACCGCGTGCCGTACGCGCGGCTTGCGGAATTTCGTACACCTTCAACCAGTAGACCTTACCTAAGCTGGTAAAGCACAAAATGGTGTCGTGGGTGTTCGCCACAAACAACTTGTCGATAAAGTCTTCTTCGCGCATCGACGTCGCCGCCTTGCCTCGACCACCGCGTTTTTGCGCGGCATAAGCGGTGACTAATTGCGCCTTGGCATAACCTGCGTGTGACAAGGTGACAACAACTTGTTCATCCGCAATCAGATCTTCACGACTCAGATCGCTCTGCGTAAACACAATTTCCGTGCGACGCGCATCGCCATATTCTTTCTTAATCGCTTCCAGCTCGTCGCGAATGACTTGCGACAAGATAACTTGATCGCCCAAAATCGCCAACAAGCCTTCAATAACAACTAGTAGCTCTTTATATTCGTTGATGATCTTGTCGTGCTCTAAACCCGTGAGGCGGTTTAAGCGCATATCCAAAATGGCTTGTGCTTGCACATCAGACAAATGATAGGTGGTGACCACCATACCGAACTCGGCGGATAAATCCTCAGGCCGCGATAATTGCGCACCCGCACGCCCTAACATATCGGTAACGATGCCCGGCTCCCAGCCTCGCGCCATTAAGGCCGCTTTCGCTTCGGGTGAGGTCGTCGACGCCTTAATTAAGGCAATGATCGGATCAATATTGGCGAGCGCAACCGCTAAGCCTTCCAAGATGTGGGCGCGTTCGCGCGCCTTGCGCAACTGGAAAATGGTGCGGCGTGTGACTACAACTCGGCGATGCCGAATGAAGGCTTCCAACATGGCTTTGAGTGACAGCAATCGCGGCTGTCCATCGACCAAGGCGACCATGTTGATACCAAACACATTTTGCATTTGGGTTTGTAGATACAAATTATTCAAAACCACATCGGAGTTCTCACCACGACGCAATTCAACCACCATACGCATGCCGTCTTTGTCAGACTCGTCACGCAACTCGGTGATGCCTTCAAGTTTCTTTTCTTTGACTAATTCAGCAATTTTTTCGAGCAACCGCGCCTTATTCACTTGATAAGGCAGCTCAGTAACGACGATTTTTTCTTTGCCGTTGGACTCGTCTGTTTCAATGTGGGCGCGGCCGCGCAAATAAATGCGGCCCTTGCCAGTCTCGTACGCCTCACGGATACCCGCAGCGCCGTTAATAATACCCGCCGTCGGTAAGTCGGGGCCGGGGACGTAGCGCATCAGCGCAGTGATATCCAACGTGGGGTCGTCGATTAGCGCGATACAGGCGTTAACTACTTCGGTCAGATTATGCGGCGGAATATTAGTCGCAATACCGACAGCGATACCCGACGAACCGTTGACCAGCAGATTGGGCAAACGCGCGGGCATAACCGACGGTTCGCGCTCGGATTCATCATAGTTGGGAACAAAGTCGACCGTTTCTTTGTCTAGGTCAGCAAGCAGCTCGTGCGCAATTTTGGCCATGCGCACTTCGGTATATCGCATCGCGGCAGGGGAATCGCCGTCAACCGAGCCGAAATTGCCTTGACCATCGACCAGCACATAGCGCATGGAAAACGGCTGAGCCATACGGACCATGGTGTCATACACAGCGGTGTCGCCGTGCGGATGGTATTTACCGATGACGTCGCCGACGATACGCGCCGACTTCTTGTAAGCTTTGTTCCAATCGTTACCCAGTTCGCTCATGGCGAACAGAACGCGACGATGAACGGGCTTGAGACCGTCACGCACATCGGGCAGGGCACGGCCGACGATGACACTCATCGCGTACTCCATGTACGACTGACGCATCTCGTCTTCAATATTGATCGGCAGGACTTCTTTTGCGAATGTTTCCATGAATTACGGACCAGGACTTCCTATTAGATACAACGCGACCATCGACTAAAAACGCAGTCGCGGATTGTAGCATAGTGCTATCCTGCCAGGCATGGGGCGAAAGCGGTGATACGCTTAGCGAACGACAAGAATTTTACGGGGAGGACAGGTTAATGAAAAACGCCGTCACAAAAATGGAACGGGTAAAGCGAATTATGTTGGCCGGACTAGCCAGCCTGGCGACGTGCCTAGCGCCTGCGTCTTTTGCCGAACCGCTCCCGCTAACCGCTGTCAAGCCCGCGCCGAGCAAGCAAGAAGTTGAGGCGCAAATGTTGGCCATTGAGGCCGCCAATAGCGTCGTGGCCGCGCCCGAGCTGTCCGCCCGCATTGAACGCGATCTCGGCGCAATTCGACTGGCATTTCCTGCCACCGAACATATTCGCGCGCGCCCTCGCTGGGAGCCAACAAGCTTGCTGGTGGGCATCGAGCCAGCCGTACGCGAGAAGGTGTTGGCCCGCACCTATGGACACTGGGACGCCGCCAATCGTGCCTACGAAATCCGAGAAATAGACACGCGAATGTTGCAAAGTGGTGACTTGGGAATCGTGATATTGCGCTTTGCCCAGGCCATCAACGCACCCAAGATTGCCAACGAATATGCCGCCCTCACAGGCATTTCTTACGCAGAACCCGACACCGCAGCAGGCGATGGACCTGATATTTGCCTAGTCCAACACGGCTCCACGAATATTTACGTGTTCGACGACGCGTCGGGCGACTGCCCTTCTGGCTGCATTGAACACACGTATACCGCTTATAGCACCGAGCCTAACAACGTCGCCCCTGAACTCATTCAGGAAGCCAAGAAAACAGACTTCCCATCCTGCGCCAGATGGCTGTGAAATTGGTTATTATTTTATAGCGATGATTTTTACTTTCACTTTTACCGTTTGACCGGCCAAGGGATGATTGAAGTTTAGGATCGCCGCGTCGGCGCTCACTGCGCTGACGATCACGGTTTGCTCACCCCCCGTTGGGGCGGTGGCGACCAACTCCGCGCCCACTTGCCGCGATTTCGCGGGCAGCGAATCAAGCCTGACTTTCCTAAATTTCTGCTGCACGACAGGGCCAAACGCTTGCTCAGGTGTCAACACGACCTCCTTCACGCCATTGACCTGCATGCCGATCATTTGCCGCTCGACTTCAGCAAAAATTTGATTTTTACCCACCTCCATTTCTAAAGGTGGCTTGCCGACATTGCCGGTTATAACCGCACCGGACATCAACGTGACACTGTATTCGAGGGAAATTTTTGACCCGTTCACCACGTTTTTACCCGCCGCTAATGCGACTCCCACAGGCAACGCGGCAACCGTCACTACGGAAAAAAAGCGAAGCAGGATCCCGATCAATTTATTTCTTGTCATCAACGCACCCCACAGGTAAACGAGGCCAATCCAATTTGGCTTTGCCATCATAACTCAGGAGTTGGGATCTTTAATACCTTATGGAAGCGGTTGAATGGCGACGACCCGTGCGGGCTGGCCCCACGGATAAAAACTGCGCACGCCGGGATAGCATTCCAGCGTCACCAACACGCGGGAGCGGTCTCGAAGATGTTGACCAAACTGTTCCGTATTGAAGGGCACATAGCGCTTGCCCGTGTCCGTCAGGATACCGAAAAAGCCCCGACGTTGAATGTGATAGATTACCGTTGCGCGGCAAGTAACGATATTACCTACGCTGACCGCTGACCCAATGCGCGGCGGTGCTGGCCAAGTCAACGCGCCGAGAAAGCGATTCCAAATATTCGCGCAGTAGTGTGTCACGTGTTTTACGTTTGCCATAACATCTGCCTATCGGCCTGGGCGCGCATCCCCCGGCTCTACCAGCAACAACTGGGGATCGATACGCGCATTATTCAGGCTCACTGTCCAATGTAAATGGGGACCCGTGGCGCGACCCGTTTTACCCACGGCGCCCACTGAATCGCCAACCTTTACGACTTGCCCCACCTTCGCATCAATGCGATCTAAGTGACAAAACATGCTGATCAGGCCCTGTCCATGATCAATAAAAAGGGTATTTCCGTTAAAAAAATAATTTCCTGCGCCAAGCACGACGCCTGCCGCAGGCGCTTTAACCGCCGTACCGACCGGGGCTGCAATGTCTATGCCGCTGTGCGGTGCTCGCGGCTGGCCATTAAAAACGCGGCGAGATCCGAAATTGCCGCTTAACCCGCCTGACGCTGGTAAGGCGAAACTCAGATCAACGGCATTCGTGTCGCGCCAAAACGCTAACGCGGCGTCGATCACCGGCTTTTCGGCCACAATTCGCGCCGTATCAGCCGGGTCCGGCTCCACCATCCGCTTGTTTTCAATCGTAATATGCTGCGTTGGGTACTCTTTATCGGTCACTTTAAAAGTAAGCTGAAGCGTGTGGCCAGAATCAAGCTGCTCCACTGTTTGTGGACCGGGTTTGGCGGATAAAGGTATGCCGACCACGGCTACCCATTGCCCCCCGTCCGCCACGACTAACACCCGCGATTTGAGATAATGCAGCGTAGGCGCTGGGAGTTCCGTTTTCACGCCAAGTGGGATAATGGCGATTCCACCCGGCACCGGCGCGTGAACGGGTAACGCCCATGCCACCTGGCTCAGCCCAGCGGAAAGGAAAAGAACGGCTAGGCGCCGAATAAGAAGGGAGAAAATAATAGGAACGCTCCGATAATTGAGCTAAATGGGTTCAATATCCGCTTTGACTACACGCGCCGCGATTCTGCCGTGGCCCACGCGAATATCGACATCTTGACCCAAGAAAACCTGACTGGCAGAGCGAATAACGTGCCCGTCTTGATCGGCAACGATGGCGTAACCACGCTGCAAGGTAGCCAAAGGACTGACCGTTTCGAGTCCGCGAATTGCCAAAAATAGGCGATTTCGATGGCGATCAATTTGCGCGGTTTCGACCTGATTCAGGCGTACCGCCAGGTAACTCAACTGTGTTCGGTACTTTGCGAGACGGTTTTCTGGCGCATTTGCGCGCACGCGTCCCGCTAAGGTGGCCAAACGATGCGTTCGTTGTACCTGCGCAGTTCGCCAAGCTTGCAGTAAGCGCCGCTCCAACTCATCCAGTCGCTGCGTCCACATTTGCAGTCGACGACTGGGATGCTGAAGTCGTGGCCCTAAGTTTTTAAGTCGCCCACTGGCTTGGTTGAGCGCGCTACGCATCAACGCAATTAAGCGTCTTTCTTGCCCAGCAAACTGGGCGATCCATTCTTCGCCATTGGGGCTAACCATCTCCGCCGCAACGGACGGCGTGGGCGCGCGACGATCAGCGACAAAATCGGCGAGGCTGAAATCGGTTTCATGCCCCACGCCACATACCAGCGGAATCTCGCAGGCCGCAATCGCGCGCGCGACCACTTCCTCATTGAACGACCACAGATCTTCAAGACTGCCGCCGCCCCGCGCGAGGATGAGCACATCGCATTCCTTGCGAGCATTGGCTAGCGCTATGGCTTGGGCGATTTTTTGTCCTGCCCCCTGACCCTGTACTGGCGTGGGATAAATCAGCACGGGTATGCTGGGAAAGCGACGTTTAAGTACGCTGAGTATGTCCCTGAGCGCCGCCCCGGTGGGCGAGGTGATCACCCCTATTGTACGGGCGAAGAGCGGGAGCGGCTTTTTTCGCGCCGCTTCAAACAAACCTTCAGCCGAGAGTTTCTTTTTTAGTTCCTCTAAGGCCCGCTGCAAAGCACCGGCACCTGCTTCTTCCATTTCTTCAACAATGAGCTGAAAATCGCCACGCGGCTCATAGAGGCTAACTTTGGCCCGCACCGTGACGTGTTTGCCGGGTTCCGGTTGAAAACGAACAGCGCGGACACGCGGGCGGAACATGGCGCAACGCACCTGAGCCTGATTGTCCTTGAGCGTGAAATACCAGTGGCCCGAGCTTGGGCTGGAAAAATTGGAGATTTCGCCCTCAATCCACAACGCCGGAAAAGCGCTTTCGAGAAGCGCGCTGACATCGCGAGAAAGCTCGCTCACAGAATAAATATGCTGCTCGGCGGGTAGTGCCATGGTGTGCTTTCGTCGTGCTAAGCGGTGACACACCGCGCTTTTTAGAGAGGCCAACTACGCGCCGCCGGGGCGACGCGTAGCGAGCTAGATACCTGAGAAAAG
>JANOTC010000335.1:0-4195 GCA_031416175.1 Gammaproteobacteria bacterium | reverse complement strand
ACGCCTTTCATTGCGGCGATAATGATGTTGGTATCAAGCAGGTAGGTCATGCTTAGTCCATTTGCTGCGTGGGCTCAGGAGGTGCGTCGGCGGGGGCTTCCATGTCGATATCCGTTTCGCTCCAAAACGGCCTGAATACGTCCGCCGCCATCCGCGGCTTGTCTGGCACGATGCGCGCTACAACGCGGCCATGTTTGGTAATAGCGATTTCTCCTCCCGCCTCCACCTCGGCCAACAAGGCTGAGAAATGAGCTTTGACTTCAACAACAGGGATGGTTCGCATAGTAACCTCGCAAATTATGACCACATGGTCATAATATCATATAAGCCCCCTTTTTTTAAAAACGCCAGAAGCAACGAAGAATTGGGATCCGCTCCCTGGGAAATGTATAAGCAAGAAAGTTTTAGAAACACTGCCTCAGGTACGTAGATGGTTTTGCCAAACGTTCGTCATGACTATCCCGATGTGGTGTGATCGCTGCTAAGTCATCCCTCGTCGAGCCCTTTTGTCCTCATCATAAACGCCTATAATCTGTTGGCGTACGTCGACCACACAGAGACTCTCATGCTCACTGCAGAGGGTGGCCTGAAACTCACCATGCAACTGGCGGTAGAGTGTCAGCTTGCCGGTAAGCTTGAGCCCCTTCGGCCACACCTTGCACATGAACTTGAGGCGATAGAGGAAGCTTACTCAAGCCGACGTTCTGCAAGCAGAGCTTACAAGTCGGAAGAATGGAACCCTGCGTACCGTAATAGCCTAATCACCAAATATGAATCCAAGCTCCTGCAAGTCGAGACCTAACGAAAAAGGATAGATCATGGTTGCGCCTGGGCAATGTTGCTCAATCTAGCGGGTGTGAACTCCGCCCTGGTAGCTGTTAGCCACAGGCCAGGTCTTCGTATCCGTCAAACGCCGATTCGATCCACGGATGCGAGATCGAAACCGAGTCTGCCAAGCCACGCCTCGGTTGCCGACTGCACTCCTATTTCACATCTTGAACTTGTGGTGAATGTGGTTTACAATTTAGTTAAATTAAGTGGTTTTTGGTAACCACTGCGGCCACCCCATTGGGGGCACGAGAGGACAGCTATGTTTAGCATTCGACTCCACCGAGCTCGTAAGGCGGCAGGACTATCTCTACGCGATCTCGGCGAATGCGTAGGGGTGTCCCACGCGGCAATAAAAAAGTACGAAGACGGCATTGCCATGCCTTCAAGCGGCATCCTGCTTGGGCTGTCGCGCACGCTCAATGTCCGTACCGAGTATTTCTTCCGTCCTGAGCCGGTTGCTCTTGAGGGGATCGAGTACCGCAAGCGCAGCTCTTTGCCCAAAAAGCGACTGGACGCGATCACGCACGAAGTGATCGACCTGATTGAGCGTCGTATCGAATTGGAAAACCTTTTCCCGCAATCGCCCGTCAAAGCGTTCGCCACAGTCGATGGATTGGCCTCGTCCATCACCGCGATGGATCAGATCGAAGAGGTTGCAGAGTGTGTCCGCGAGGCCTGGAATCTGGGCTTTGACCCAATCCCCGATCTGGTTGATGTACTGGAAACCAACGGCATCCGTGTCTTCATAATTGAAGCAGATGTCGAGAACAAATTCGATGGCCTCGCGGCTCGCGTCAGTGGTATGCCCATCGTGGTCGTTGGTCGCCACTGGCCGGGGGATCGTCAGCGCTTCACGCTGGCGCACGAGCTGGGCCACCTCATGCTCGAAGGTCGCCTTGCAGATGGTCTCGACGAGGAGATGGCGTGCAACCGCTTCGCTGGAACATTCCTGTTTCCGCGCGCATCGGTGCTGCAAGAGCTCGGGCGGCATCGTAACGCCATCGAACTCAAGGAACTGGGTCTATTGAAAGAAGAGTTCGGGTTATCGATGGCCGGAATTCTGTATCGCGCCCGAGACCTTGGCATCATCTCGTCGGCCTACCGTGAAGAGCAGGCCAAGTTGTTCCGATTCAAGGGCTGGTATCGGAAAGAGCCAGGAAGCGTCTACCCCACCGAGAAGGCGCACATTTTCGAGCAGCTTGTGTTCCACGCGCTGGCCGAGGAGTACATCGGCGAGTCGAAAGCTGCCGAGCTCATGAATATGCCACTGCAACAGTTTCGGCGCGTCCGCTCGATGGAGAGCGGCGATGCTGCTGTTAGTCAGTGATGCGAACATCTTGATGGATGTCGAAGTGGGCGATCTCGTAGCGCCCATGTTCAGCCTTGGGTACCAGTTTGCGGTTCCCGATATTCTCTAGTACGAGGAACTGGAAGAGCAGCATGCCCACCTGCTTGATATAGGCTTGCAGACGCGCAGCTTGTCGGCGAAAAGTGTCGAGCGCGTACAGTCGCTCAGTCAAACCTACGTGAGACCGGGGCGGATCGACTTGTTCGCTCTGGCGCTGGCAGAGTTGGAAAAGTGCCCATTGCTGACCGGCGATGCCGCACTCAGGCTGGCGGCAGAAACAGAGCAGGTCGAAGTCAAAGGGACGATCTGGCTGATTGGCGAGATGGTGCGCGAGCAGCGCATCACCGTCGCAGTGGCTAGAGCGGCATTCCACACGATGCGCGTGAACGGGCGGCGCTTGCCGTGGGAAAGTGCGGAACAAATGTTGGCAAACTTGGAACGAGGTGCCCTGTGAGTGTAAATGGGCGCTCGCGAGGGCATGCCCGAAATCCGCGCCAGCATTGGCGTTCCGGGCAAAAAAAATCCCAACCTGTGAGGGTTGGGATTTCTATTTATGGTGGAGGCGGCGGGAATTGAACCCGCGTCCGTAAGTACTCCGCCCTCAGCTCTACATGCTTATCCCATGTCTATTGTTTTAACCGCAAGCTACCCGACGGGCAGGGAAAACTTGAAGCGAGTCTAGTAATTTTTAACGAGTTGGCCCTAGGCATACCTTCTCGCGAACTTGTGAGAGTCGACGCCGGGGTCTGAGCGCACAAGCACGGACTCAGTCAGACGGCACCCTACTGGGTATTAAGCAGCGAGTGCGTAGTTGTCGTCGTTGGCAACTAAAAGTTTGCAAAGTGATTTACGAGGGCTTTGCACCTCGGCATGCACCTTAGGTTTCGTGACCCACGTCGAAGCCAGGTCGCCCCCTTTGGAACTGTAACCCGTCAGATGATACAGCAAAACAGGCGCCCGCGCGAATTGGATTTCGCCAAGCTCTCCGCATTTCATCATCCGTACTGTTCGATTCCTTGTCCTACGTGATTGTTGTGGTCTCAAGGGTGTTTGCCGATTCGCGCGTGTGATACGATTCAGCGTGAATCGGGCGTCGCGCAACTCGCCGACTCTATGGAATTGGCCGGGTGGGGGTTCATTCGATGCCCAGACAATTTATGTTTCATGATCGATATTCTAGTTGACAAAAAAACGATACGGGGCGGTTTTCAGTGTTCTTTAAAATCAATAATTTACGTCTGAAAATGGCGACACTGTTCGCAGTTTTAGGTTTTGCGTTTTTCGTCAACGTTGGAACGGCGGGGGAAACCGAAAAAGAAGTGTTGCTGCCAAGCGAATGCAAGCAATGCCATATGAATCTCAAACATAAATCCGACATTCCCGTAGCGACCTTGGAAAAGTGCCAAAGTTGTCATAAAGACGCCGAAAAACACGCAGCGACTGCACCCAACCAACCCAAAGTGGATGCGCATGGCGGTATGGGTTTGCCGATGTACTCCCCGCAGAGCCGATTAGGTGATGCGCCCAATGAAATGGTGTCGGTACCGGCCGGTCCCTTTGTCATGGGCACGAATAGTCGCCTGCCGGACGAAGGGCCAGAACACACGTTAGAGTTACCGGCGTTTCTAATTGATCAATTTGAAGTCACTAACATTCAATATAAAAAATTTTCCGACGAAACGAAACGGCGCTCGCCAACGCATTTTGTCAATCGAACTTATCCTGAGGGCAAGGCCGATCATCCTGTCACATTCGTATCGTGGGTGGATGCGGACGCCTATTGTACTTGGGCAGGCAAACGATTGCCGACCGATCAAGAGTGGGAAGAAGCGGCGCGCGGTCCGGATGGGCGCATTTTTCCATGGGGCAATGAATTCGACTTCTATAAAGCGAATACGCCGCATCGCTGGAAATTGTCTGGCAAAGAAGGGGACACTACGCAAGTAGGATCTTTCGAAGCAGGCAAAAGCCCGTATGGCGTATACGATATGACTGGAAATGTTTGGGAGTGGACGG
>JANOTC010000334.1:0-5088 GCA_031416175.1 Gammaproteobacteria bacterium | reverse complement strand
TTGGATTTGATCTTAGGCTGCGAGCGCCGGGTTGTATACGACTTCATCAATGTCATCAATGGTGAAGCCACGCTCAAGCAGGCCATGATCAAGGACAAACACAGCGAAAATCTGTTCATTTTGCCGGCCTCGCAAACGCGCGACAAAGAGGCGTTGACGCCTGAAGGCGTTGAGGGCGTGCTGAACGAACTGAAAGAAACTTTCGATTTTATCGTCTGTGATTCGCCGGCCGGGATTGAGAAAGGCGCGATTATGGCGCTCTATTTCGCGGATGAGGCTATTATCGTCACCAATCCAGAAGTTTCGTCGGTGCGTGATTCGGATCGAATGTTAGGCATTTTGGGCGCCAAGTCCAAGCGCGCGGAAACGGGTAAAGAGCGGGTCAAAGAGCATTTGCTCATCACCCGCTATTCGCCCAGTCGCGTGATCCAAGGCGAAATGCTGAGCATTAAGGATATACAAGATCTGTTAGGTATCTCCTTGCTAGGTGTTATCCCCGAAAGTGAAGCTGTGCTGCAGTCATCGAACGCCGGTGTGCCGGTTATTTACGATGATAAGAGTACCAGTGGGCAAGCGTATGATGACGTTGTTGCGCGCTTCTTAGGTGAGGACCGGCCGTTGCGGTTTCTGGAGCCAGAGAAGAAGGGTTTTCTTAAGCGTTTGTTCGGGACCTAAGCCATGTCGTTGTTAGATTATTTGCGGCGGCGCACGCAGCCTACCGCGCAGCTGGCGAAGGAACGTCTACAGATCATTTTGGCTCGCGAGCACATGGATCGCGCGGGTCCTGATTACTTGCCAGCGCTCAAGCGCGATATTTTGGAAGTAATCGCGAAGTATGTGAAGGTGGATCTTGATCAAGTGAAGGTCCATTTGGATAAAGATGGTAACACGGAAATTCTGGAGTTGAATATCGTGTTGCCGGAAACAATTGACCGGACGACAACGCCGTAGAAAACGTGGTGTATGTGCAGGCGGCGCTGCGTGGGTTGCGGTGGTCGCTTGTGCATTTTCTGATCGGTCGCCTTAATAACTGCATATTACTAGATTTGACCCCATCTTCCTTTTTGTTGCGGCGGCGTTCTCTATGCGGTTGAAACCTGAGCAGGTGTTGGCCCATGTGGGGCAAAAGCTTTTGCCTGTTTATTTGATAACGGGTGATGAGCCGTTGCAAGTTAACGAGTGTTGCGATTGGGTGCGGCGTGCGGCGCGGAGTGCGGGTTGTACGGAGCGCGTTATTTTGCAGGTTGAGCGCGGTTTCGATTGGGGCGATTTGTATGGCGCGAGCCATAGCATGTCGTTGTTTTCTGAGCGAAAACTCATTGAGTTGCGTCTGGCGACGGGCAAGGTGGAGGACGTTGGGGTGAAGGCGCTGACGGCGTTTCTCGCCGCGCCGAGTATCGACAATCTGTTGCTCATTAGTGCACCTAAATTGGATAAGTTGGCGACGGGTTCGGCGTGGTTGGGAACGCTTGAGCGAGTGGGCGCGCTGGTGCAAGTTTGGCCGATTGAGACGCGTCAATTGCCGGGCTGGATTACTGCCCGCGTGAAGAGTAAAGGTTTGACGATTAGCGCGGGGGCGGCGGCCTTGTTGGCGGAGCGAATTGAAGGTAATTTGCTGGCGGCCGCGCAAGAAATTGAGCAGTTGGCGCTGGTGGCGCACGGTTCGATAGACGAAGCAATGGTGGTGGCTGTTGCGGGCGATAGTGCCAAGTATGATGTATTTGGCTTTGCTGAGGCGGCGTTCGTTGGCGATGTTGAGCGCTTATTGCGCATTGGAGCAGGCTTGCGTGTGAGCGCCGAACCGCCCTATACCTTATGGGCGTTGGCGCGTGAGTTGCGCATTGTGACGCGCGCGGCGGCAGTAGGGGCGAGTTTTGACGATGTGGTCCGGTCGGAATACGTGGCGGAGCCGCGTGCGCGCTATCTGCGTGCGGCGGTGAAGCGCCATTCGGCTGCGCGCTGGCGACGAATTTTGCGCTTCGCCGCCCATGTGGATCGCGTGGCCAAAGGCTTGGAATCTGGAAACGTTTGGGATGAAATGGTTAAACTGGCGCTTGCGGTAGCGGGCGCCGATGCCGTGGGGGCCGTAGCATGAACGACGTAAAAACGTATATGGCGGGTGTAGGGGCTGGGGCGCGTGAGGCGTCGCGGCGATTAGCGCGTGCTTCAACGGGTGAGAAGAACGCCGCGTTGGAAGCCATTGCGAAAGCCATTGAGCAGCAGCGCGCAGAAATCCTAACAGCAAATCGGGCTGACATGGAAGTGGGCGCTTCTAAAGGATTAGATGCGGCGATGTTAGATCGCTTGGAGCTGAACCCGTCGCGCATCGCTAGCATGATTGAAGGTTTGCGTCAGGTTGCAACCTTGGAAGATCCGATTGGTGAGATTACCGATCTAAAATATCGCCCAACGGGTATTCAAGTGGGAAGAATGCGCGTGCCTTTGGGCGTCGTCGGGATCATTTACGAATCGCGACCCAATGTAACCATTGATGCGGCGGCTTTGTGCTTGAAATCTGGAAACGCGGCGGTTCTGCGCGGCGGTTCGGAAGCGATTCGCTCCAACCAGGCGTTGGCGAAATGCATTCAGGCAGGCTTGGCGCAGGTCGCGTTACCGGCGCAGGCTGTGCAAGTGGTGGAAACAACGGATCGCGCCGCCGTGGGTGAAATGGTGCAAATGCCGCAGTTCATCGACGTGATTGTACCGCGCGGTGGCAAAGGCTTGATTGAGCGGGTGAGTCGCGAAGCGCGCGTGCCGGTGATCAAGCATTTGGATGGCATCTGTCATGTGTACATTGACGACAAAGCGGATATCGAAAAAGCCATTGCCATTGCAATGAACGCGAAAACGCAGCGCTATGGCACCTGCAACACCATGGAAACCTTGTTAGTGGCAAAAGACATCGCGCCGCGCGTGTTGCCGCGCTTAGCAGACTTGTACCGACAGAAGAAGGTGGAATTGCGCGGTTGTGCGATAACGCAGTCGATTATTCCCGATGTGGTGGCGGCGACTGAGCAAGATTGGTATACGGAATATTTGGCCCCTATTCTCTCCATTCGCGTGGTAACTGGCGTGGATGAAGCGATGGACCACATTCGTATTTATGGCTCGGCGCATACGGATGCGATTGTGACGGAAGATTATTCCCGTGCACGGCGGTTCTTGCGTGAAGTCGATTCCAGTTCAGTGATGGTGAATGCGTCGACGCGTTTTGCGGATGGTTTCGAATTTGGACTCGGTGCGGAAATTGGCATTAGTACCGACAAGTTTCATGCACGCGGGCCAGTGGGCTTAGAAGGGCTCACCTCGCTCAAATTTGTGGTGCTCGGCGATGGCCACGTGCGTGGTTGATGCGCGGCGTATTTTTTGAGTAAGTCGATGCAACCCATCGGCATTTTTGGTGGGACGTTCGATCCCATTCACTTTGGGCATTTGCGGATTGCGCTTGATTTATTCGAGTGTTTGAATTTGCGAGAAGTGCGCTGGATTCCTTGCGCTCAGCCGCCGCACCGAATGGCACCGGTGGCGAGCGCGGCACAACGACTACACATGGTGCGCGCGGCGGTGCAAGGCGAAAAGGCGTTCGTGGTGGACGACCGGGAGCTGCGCGTGGTGGGTCCATCCTACACGGTCAACACCCTGATCTCCTTGCGTAGCGAATTTCCAGATACGCCGTTGTGTTTGATTGTGGGGGGTGACGCATTTTCTTCGCTACACACCTGGCATCGTTGGCAAGAACTCATTGAGTTGGCGCATATTGTGATTGCGCATCGACCGGGTTGGGCGTTGCCCGCGGCGGGCGCGGTTTTCGATTTCTTGCAGTCGCGCTTTACCAACGAGCAATCGCATTTGCATGAACAATGTGCAGGTAGCGTGTTAGCGTCGGCGGTGACTCAATTGGACATCTCGGGTACGCGCATTCGGCAATTGATTAAGGCCGGACGGAATCCTCGATTTTTGTTACCGAACACAGCCATTGGGTTAATTGATACCTATCAACTATATCGGTGAAAGATGCAGCTTGAAACTCTGAAACAAATCGCCATTGACGCGCTCGAAGACGTGAAAGCGCAAAACATTAAAGTTCTGGACGTGTGTGGTCTGAGCAACGTAACGGACATGATGATTGTGGCGAGTGGTACGTCGACGCGGCAAGTCGCGGCCATTGCAGAAAACGTCGCGCGTAAGGCCAAAGAATTGGGTTGCCCGCCCATTGGCGTAGAAGGCCAGAACGAAGGCGAGTGGGCGTTAGTCGATTTAGGTGACATTGTGGTTCACGTGATGCTGCCGATGGTGCGCGAGATGTACCAGCTTGAACGCTTGTGGGAAAAACCGTTGGAGGCGACGCCTTTACGCGTAGCGCACGGCTGAGTTATGCGTTTGCATTTGTTGGCGGTGGGTACGCGCATGCCGACGTGGGTCATCGCGGGTTACGATGAATTCGCACGCCGCTTGCCGCGTGAGTGCAGTCTGCACTTGAAAGAAATCGAGCCAGCGCGTCGTACTAAAAATGCGGAAGCGCAGCAATCCAAGGAAGAAGAAGCGAAAAGAATTGATACGGCGTTGCCCAAGGGGGCGCGAATTGTTGCGCTCGACGTGCTAGGGGCGGCGTGGACCACGCCAGAATTATCGCAACGGATGGATTCTTGGCTCCATAACGATCACGATGTTGCTTTGATTATCGGCGGTCCAGACGGTTTGGCGCCACAGTGGTTGGCAAAAGCGCACGAAAAATGGAGCTTGTCACGCTTGACGTTTCCGCATGCGCTGGTGCGCGTCATGGTGGCTGAACAAGTTTATCGGGCGTGGAGTATTCTCAAAAATCACCCGTACCATCGAGAATAACGGCTATTGTATAAAGTGTGAGCGGCCCATGGCGTTACCGATTCAAGTTTATTTGGCGTCTGCCTCACCGCGTCGTCGCGAACTTTTGACGCAGATTGGCGTGCGCTTCTCGGTGGTGGCGGTTGAGTGTGAAGAAAAGGTAGCGTTGGGTGAAACCGCTGAGGCGTATGTGCGTCGGGTTGCGCTGGAAAAAGCGCAAGCTGGTTGGCGTAAAGTGCGGCCTAGCGACGTGCCTGTGTTGGG
>JANOTC010000333.1:0-1922 GCA_031416175.1 Gammaproteobacteria bacterium | reverse complement strand
ACTTTTCTTTGGCACACATATCATGATCTAATGCTTTTACAGGCTCAGTTCCTCGCGACTGTCCCCTTCTAGAGTATTCACCCACGTGTACGACAGCCTTGGTATCGATGCTTATTCTTAAAGTTTCGGCATCCGCGTCGGCTTGCGCGTTTATTAGCCTGACGTTTTCAAAGATGGCGTCGGTTTCGACTGTTTTTTTTGGACCTTGGTTTTGGCTACGGTGCGCAATCGGTAATTCTGGCGGTTCAAAATGTTAGAGATTGTGCGTACTGTCGGTAAGGTCTCGGCCGACCATCCTTTTTGCAATAGCGTCTCATAAACGGCCTTCGCCGTTACGTTCGTATACAGCAGCGTGGTGCGCAGACTGGACTCGCTTTCACTATGCGGGTCCATCATGGCGTGTATTTCTGCAAGCAACGAAGGGTTTGCCACTTCTGTCTTAGGCCGGTGGCGGGCAGAAAGGTCGTTAATGCACGAAATGCCCGTTCAAAATTCATTGATGCCCAGTTCAACCGCCAATCGGCTCCAGCCAAACACAGACTCGGCGACACGGGGTTTCCCATTCAGCAGAGACTGAGTGACATCCCCCATCGCACGTCGTCGTTCAGGCCAAGAGATCGAGTCAATCAAACGGGAAATGACGTCCACCGCTTCCGTAGATACTCCATTCTGCACCAAAGTCGATGTTTTCAATCCGAAATACGTCCATGCTATAACATTATGGAGCCATTATAAGAGGTATTTATAATTTTGCTAACTACCTTACATAGAGTCGGCTTATTGTTACAACGCGATGCACGCGAGGCGCTGAAAAGTGATAAGCGCCGAGACGAAAAGCTAAAACTCGCCGCCTAAGCTCGACACCACCAAAAAAGACACGACATGCCGACTCGGCAGGGAAGTCCATGCTCTAAAAACAGCCTAAATCGTTATCGACAGAGTTTCTAACTCTACTTTGAACAAAAATTCGAAAAAAGTGACGCCAACAGAAAACTATAGCCATTTTCTTTTGTATTGTTTTTGACGGATTTCTATGGCGTTTTTGGGTTTTCGGGCAGGCACTCACTATCTGACATTGATCTGCGCGCCAGGGTTTCCGCTATTATGGACGGTATTATGGGGCGCAGTGGTGCTTTAAAATGTCGCCGTCGCCGCCACGCGCAGGCTGCGCCCTTCGACCGGATGGAAATGAATATCCGCCACCGGGCTTGTTTCACCCTTTAGTTGTGACTCATAATAGTAGTCAATCGCGCTGTCTTGGCTGTCGAATATATTGATGACTTCACTTGTCAGTTCCAGGTTCTTTAATAGCCTATAGCTAACTTGAGCGTTGACCAAGGTAGTCGAACTGGACTCCACTGAGGCATTTTCCAACAACGGGCGCGAGCCGAAATAGCGGGCGCGAACGCCGGCAGACCAAGGACCGAGATGGGCCATGGTGGCGCCAATGCTGGCTACACCGCGCACGGCGTTCGGAATATGATCACCCTCTGCCGCTTCGTCGCGGAAGCGCGCTTTGGCATAGGCATAATCCACATCCAGCGTTAGCCAAGAATTTGGCTTGTAGAAGTTGGAAAACTCGAAGCCAGTGCGTCGGCTAGGGCGTGAGGCTTCAGTGGTGCCAGCGTCGCCGAGGAACAACAACTCAGAGTCCATGTCGAGTTGGTAGACGGTGAACGTTGATTGCAGTCCGGGGACAATTGCCGTGCGCACGCCCACTTCATACCCTTTCGTGCGCACGAGTGGAGTCACGCTGTCTGCGGCTACAGCGGGGTCCGCGGGGTCGACTTTTAGCGTAGTGCCGCGGGCATCGTTGCTGTGATAGCCGCCCCCGGCGTTGATGTAGTACTCGGTATTTATCCACGGGCCAAATACCATACTCAGTTTTGGACTGACCATTGTGGACGATTTATCGCCGGAAT
>JANOTC010000332.1:0-4173 GCA_031416175.1 Gammaproteobacteria bacterium | reverse complement strand
CAAATACGACTACCGCCCGGACATCACCGACCGCGCCACGCTGGAGCAGAACTTCCGCGAGAAATTCGAGTCTCTCAACCGCGTCCGCCTCACCGACGGCGAGTTCGCCCGCCTGCTCGAGGAGATCATCACCCCCGATGTCTTCACCGCCGCCCGCACCCGCTACCGCTGGGACCCCACCGACGCGATGGGCGACGACGTGCGCTTCAAGAACTACGGCCTAGCGCCCAAATCCGCCGCCGATTTCGCCTTCCTCCTGCACGGCTTCCACTTCCTGAAGGACGAAGGCGTGATGGCCATCATCCTGCCCCACGGTGTGCTCTTCCGTGGCGGTGCCGAAGAACGCATCCGCACCAAGCTGCTCAAAGACGGCCACATCAACACCGTCATCGGCCTGCCGGCGAACCTCTTTTATTCCACCGGCATCCCGGTCTGCATCCTCGTGCTCAAGAAGTGCAAGAAGCCCGATGACGTGCTCTTCATCAACGCCGCCGAGCACTTCGTGAAAGGCAAACGCCAGAACCAACTGACGGACGCGCACATCGCCAAGATCATCGACACCTACCAATTCCGCAAGGAAGAGGACCGCTATTCCAAGCGCATCGGCATGGAGCGAATCGCCGAGGAAGGCTATAACCTGAACATCTCGCGCTACATCAGCACGGCGGTGGGCGAGGAGGAGATCGACTTACACGCAGTTAGTGCAGAGTTAGTCACACTAGAAAAGGACGTTGACAAGGCACGGGACAAACACAATGCGTTTCTCAAAGAACTTGGATTGCCAACCTTACCGTGATCCCCAATGCGATTCATGCGACGTGTTCTCAAAGCTCCAACCGGATTGGAGTTAGCAATACTTCTTAGCATTTTAGGCGACGCAACGAACATACTTCACCGTGGCGGCAAGTCCGTAAATAATTTCGTAGTCGATGGCTATCACCAAATCCGATTGACTGCATATTCCTGAAATACAGCGTCGGCAAAAATGATTGTCAGTTTTTCTTCTAGCGCTTGAGCCAATAATAAACGGTCGAACGGATCACGATGATGAAAAGGCAAGGTGGCCACGCGTGCCACATGGCGAAATTCGACACCAAATTGACGAAACCCATTCACCGAAAGTTGTTCGGGGATGAAACGTTCAACACTGCCCGTAAGCGTGAGCTTTCCTAGGCTGACCTTGATGGCAATTTCCCACGAACTTGCCAGACTAAGCAGGCACTCATTCTCTGGATTTGCTATGATTTTCCGCACTTTTGTAGACAATTCTGGCGCATCCCAAACTCACCATAAAAAGGCGTGCGTATCCAGCAAGATACGCATCAATCGTAGTCCTTGAAATCTTCCAAAGACGAATTGAAATCAGGTGCCATGTAAAGGATTTGACCCTTGGCAGAACCCGGCCGACGCTCCTGTGTTGGCGGTTCCAGCGCAACCAGTTTGAGAAGTGGCTTGTTGTCTTTTGCAATGACGACCTCTTCACCCAACAAGGCTTTCTGCACCAGTTCTGAGAAGTGCGCCTTAGCTTCGGCAATATTAAACTGCGTCATAGCGCGTCTCCCACTGCGATTGATGGTCACTCTGCATGACCATCAACACCAAGTCAAGGACAGGCCCGCAAATGGAATACGAACATAGCGCCCAAATATACACAACAAATGCCCGATGGTTTTCAACGCACTCACGCCTTATACTTCTTTTCATCCAAAAATGGCGAGGAACGACGTTTCGCGCCTGCATCACGGCACAGGAAAAAACAGTCTAAATGGCTTCAAAAATCGCAGACACGCGCAGTGCATCGCTACAAGCCTTTGCCAAAGCGCTGCAAGACCGGCCCCTTGACCCGGCCAATCCCGACGATGAGCGACTTTACGTCAAGGAATTGCATGTTCCCGCCAACAGCCCCGATCCAGTCGCGCGCTTGGCGATACAAATCCAACGCGCCGAAGGCTCGCACGTTTGGTTATTCACTGGAAATATCGGCAGCGGAAAAAGCACAGAACTGCGACGTCTTCGCCACGAGTTGATCGAAAAAGAGTGTGTCGTCTTTCTGGCCGACGCAGCCGACTACATCAATCTCAACCAAAAAATCGAAATCAGCGATTTTCTGATTTCGGTGACGGCGGCACTCGCCGAACAAGCCGGAACGTACCTGGGCGACAAGCAAATCGAAAGCAGTCACTGGGAACGATTCAACGCCTTCCTGAAAGATACGCAAATTGATTTCAAAGAAATTTCGCCGGGTGGCCAATTCAAAGCGGCCATGCGACAGGATCCCACGGTCAAAAAACAGCTACAAGATCATTTACGTGGCCACATTACGCAGTTAAGCGAAAATCTGGAAGATTTCCGCGCGACGATAATCGACAAGATTCGCGCAAAGAAAGGTCCGGACGTCAAGATCGTCCTCTTATTCGATTCGCTCGAACGCCTGCGCGGCAGTGGCGACGCCGGGGATGAAGTGTTTTCTAGCGTCAAAGCCTTGTTTACACAGTATTCCGATTTGATGCGCTTGGCCGACATTCAGGTCGTTTATTCCGTCGCTCCCTATCTCATCAAACTGGCCCCGCAACTGGGTGGCCTATTCGGAGTTGGCACACTTTGCCACCTCACGACGGCACACGTATTCAAACAGTGCTCGCGCGAACTTGATGTAGATCATGGTGTACCGGTTATTCGGAACATCATCGCTCGCCGCTACCCCGAATGGGAGAAATGGCTCCCGCCCAACACATTGGATGAAATCATCGAAGCGTCGGGTGGCGATCTGCGCGACTTGTTTCGCCTGTTGAGCATCGTCCTTCTGGAGTTAGAATTTTCCGGCGACGAATCAACGGTATTACCTTACGCGCTAGAACAAGTTAGGCGCGACATGACTTGGATTACTGGCCCACAACAGGCGCGCTTACGCTACATTGCCGAGCATAAGCAACCCCGTCTCGATGACGACGCGGACCGCGACGCACTGGTACATGACTTGGAAACCAAGCGCGTGTTGATGTATCGCAACGGCAAAGACTGGTATGACGTCCACCCCTTGCTACGCCCGCTTATTGATGGCGGCTGAAATATCGCCCGACTGGTTACGACTCCGGCGTAGCCTGCAATCCGCCGATGGCTTCGCCGTGTATTTCGTGTTTACCGATGCGCCGACGCAAAACCAACTTGGCCTAGATTACCTCAGCGACTCCGTAAAACTCCGCACGCAACGGTTGCGTGTCGTTCGTCCGAACACAGCGGAGCGACTCGTCGAGGACACACTAGTCGCGCTGTTTAACCAACCGCATCACGCCCAACCCGTTTGGGTCGACTGTTGGCGCGATGCGACCAACGCCGATTGGAACGGCGCCCGTCGCCAGTTGCTCGCGCGCCTCAACGAAGGGCGCGGCCGCCTCGAATCGAGCTTCGCCGCCTCGCTGATACTGCTACTGCCCTACGAAAGCGCCAAAATCACCGCCGAAACCGCGCCCGATCTATGGTCAGTACGCCGCCGGACGCTCTACCTGCACCAGACTGCCCCGAAAGTCGTTGAACGGCCTGTGGAAACCGCACCCGCTACTGTTGTTTCACCTGAATTGGCCGCGCGTGCTCAGCGTCGGCTTGAGGCTTGGAATCGGCAATGGGTCACCTATTTGCGCGACCCAAAAACGAACGTCAGCATTAATGATGCTTTTTACGCTTTTGAGGCATTAATGGAAAGCGGGCGCATCCGCGATGCGCAATTGCTCGCCCAGCAAACACTGACGCTCGCCTATGAGCGTTTTGATTTGCACAAAGACGAGGCGGGACATGAATCCTGGCGCGATCTATCGGTTTTCCTCAACAACGTCGGCCGGGTTTCCCGCGATCTCGGCGAGTTAGCGGCCGCCCGGGCAGCCTACGCGGAAAGCCTAGACTTGCGTCGAAAATTGCACAGCATGCTGGGCGATACGCCTCAGGCCTTGCGCGATCTATCGGTTTCCCTTGACAACATCGGCGAGGTTTCCCGCGATCTCGGCGAGTTAGCGGCCGCCCGGGCAGCCTACGCGGAAGGCCTAGACCTGGGCCGAAAATTGCTCAGCACGCTGGGCGATACGCCTCAGGCCTTGCGTGATCTATCGGTTTCCCTCAGCAACGTCGGCCGGGTTTCCCGCGACCTCGGCGAGTTAGAGGCCGCCCGGGTAGCCTACGCGG
>JANOTC010000331.1:0-21290 GCA_031416175.1 Gammaproteobacteria bacterium | reverse complement strand
GCCACGTAGTACACGCCCACTCTGTCAAATCTAACATTGCCCGGATTCTGCACATTGGTGTTAGGCACTGCACCGTCGAAAATCCACTCGTAAGTAAACGGTGTGTTGCCATTGACGTCTGTCGCCTTGCTCGTGAAGTTTACCGACTGTCCAACGTTTATTGCAACGTTAGTCGACGGCGAAACAATGGTGCCAACAGGAGGATTGTTAACACCGGGACCCACACGAATGGTGCGAATGTCTGGACTTGGATCCGGCATCCCGGCGGAATCCGTAACAGTCAATGCAACGGTATAAATGCCGCCTTGCGTAAATTTGATTGCGCCTGGATTCTGCGCATTGACGCTAGGCGCCGCACCGTCGAAGTTCCAGGTATAAGCCAAAGGCACGTTGTTGTCCGTGTCCTGACCAAAACCTGAAAACACCACCGTGTCACCGATGGCGATGGCTTGATCCGTCATTGGCGTAATAATGGTTCCATTTGGCGGTGCATTGGTACCACCTGACACGCGAACTGTGATATTTCGTACCGCTGGCGTTAGATCGCTCATGCCAAGACTATCCGTGACGGTCAGCTTGATTTGGAACGTGCCCTGCTTATTGAACGTGACTGGACCTGGATTTTGCGCTGACGAAAGCGGTGCACTTCCTCCAAAATCCCATGCGTAACTCAGGCGTGTGTCACCATCCGGGTCAGTGCCTAAGCCACTGAAAAGAACTGTTGAGCCTAAATTAACAAAGGTATCGCTTGAAGGCTGAATGATCATCGAATCAGGCGCACGATTGCCGGACGTCACATTCACAGTGACCACCGCGGCGCTTGGGTCTGCCAGACCTAACGCGTCTCGCGCTACCAGTGAAACCAAATAGGTACCGGCTGTCGAGAACCTCACTGGACCAGGATTTTGCAGCGCGCTGGTGGGAGCCGCACCACTAAAGTTCCAAGCATAGGTAAGCGGTACATTGTTGTCGGGGTCTGTGGCCAGGCCAGCGAAGCTAACCGAACTACCGACGCTAACAGTCACATTGCTGGTGGGCGACGTGATAACTGCATTTGGCGGTAAATTTGGCGGCGCATTCTGCACGACAATGGTGCGCGTGGCAGCAGACACATTTTTCCCACCTCGGCTGTCTGTCACGTTTAGCGACACGACGTAAGTACCGACTGTGGTAAATGTTATGTTGCCCGGATTTTGCGCGGAAGAATTAGGGGATGCGGCGCCAAAACCCCATAGATAGCTCAAAGGAACGTTGTTGTCAGGGTCGCTACCGCTACCCACGAAGCTGACACTACTCCCAGCGGCGATAGTGAGATTAGTCGCCGGACTGACGATGTTACTGGTCGGCAATTGATTCTGAGGAGGAGGCGTTCCTAACACAGTAACGATGCGCTGTGCAGGCGTGGCGTCTACCGCGCCAAGACTGTCTTTCACAGTGAGCGATACAACGTAAGTACCGGCACTCGAAAACGTCACAGCCCCTGGATTTTGCACTGGCGAATTGGCGGCACCACCGGCGAAGTCCCAGGCAAATGAGAGCGGCGTATTACCGTTAGGGTCTGAACCCGTCGCGGCAAAATTGACTGCGCTACCTTGAGCGATTGCAACATCGGTTGCAGGCGCCGAAATGACACCGTTGGGTGGAGAATTCTGGACAGTAACGATCTGATCACACGTGCTTGGCGCGTTTATAACATTAACGATCTCATAAACAGCCGTTGTGGTGGCCTGCACTCTACAAGGCACGGTTGCCATGACGGCCCCTGAAAACGTGGCTGACCATGCGCCATTGGCCGCTGTAGTCTGCCCCAACATTTCCTTCGTGTTTTGGTTCTTTAACTTGACGATGGTACCCGATGAAACAGCCCCGTTTACGACGAGACTCGCTGAAGCAGCGTTCCACGTCGCCGTATTTATCAGCGTGTTATTGATAACCAGTCCGGCTGCGATTTCGACGTCCTCGCTACTAACTTCCGTATCGGCGGTAGGCGAACAGGCAGAAACAAATGTAGCAAGTGAACTGACAACTAATAGATGTCTAATGTTGGCCCCAAGGCCAATCGACAATGGCGTGAGCGTCATAGTTGGTCCCCTCATCTTGGCACGGCGCTGACGTCGTCGTGCCTTTTATCCCCACGTTTTGTGTGCGCAATGCATCCTTTCGAACAGCCGCCACGACGCGGCAGGCGCGACTCGAACTCAGAACACAATACGCTATAGCCAGTGACTAAATGAAGCTACTACAGAGGGGTGAAACTCATCTGATCAGGCGTCCATGTTCTACGAAAAATCCGCCACTAACCCATCATTATTCTATTTAATCCCCACCGTCCAGCCCCACACGTGTCACGGGCCTTTCCCTTTTGATCACATAAGACGCAGACAAACCCGGAGGCTAATCATTAGCACGCCAAATCCATCTTTCCCGTCTTCATGAATTATAAGTCTCCTTTAAAAATAGACCGTAATCCGCCCCCTTGCAAGGTGAAAGCAAAAAGTTGTTGATCGGAGTCACAGTGATGACCCTCAAGTGTTGTAATAAACCACGCGATAACCGACCTATAGGCGCGATCATCCGTTTTAATTCATTTAATTTTTTTGGGTTAACTGCAACCGCTCATGTCCACTCACGCCGGAAACTCTCGCCTCAAGCCTGCCTTAATCATGGGCTTTGGTGCAATCTTGGCCGTACTTTCCGTCGTTGCCGGCACTGCCCTCTATCACACCCAAGTGGCAGAAGAGCAGCTGACGGAAGTGGCCACCGAAGTGCGCGAAACACGCATGGTTTTTGACATACGCGACGCCGTCAATCAACAAGGTCTTGCGCTTATTCGCAGTGTCAATGCAAGCAACGCAACCGAACGCGAGTCCGCGTTCCGCGATTTTGCTTTGTACACTGCGCAATTCGCTGCCGCCAAGGCGTCGTTCCAAGCCAACACCTTGGTTGGAGCAGAAATGGCAGTATGGCAGACGGCCAAACAAACGTTTGACAGGGGCGCCCAGGTTCAATCGGACATCCTCAGTTTGATTCGTGCGGGGGAAGTGAATGCGGCCGATCGAATGCTGCAAAACGAAATCGCTAATTACGAACAAAGCGTGCGTATTCTGCTCGGGCAATTGGTCAGCGGCCAAACGGACCAAATTGAATCCACCCTCTTGATTGCGGCCGCCGACACAAAATTCGTCCGCATCATGTTGACGGGTTTAGCCGGATTTCTCGGCATCTTGGTCACCGTTTTTGCCTTTCGGTCAATCAGTCGTTCGGAGAGCCACCTTATAACCGAACGCGAAGCGGCTGAGAGTGCGAATCAACAAAAATCCCTTTTTCTCGCCAACATGAGTCACGAAATTCGGACGCCACTGACCGCCATCATCGGCTTCGGTGAGTGCTTATTGACAGAAGTTAACGACAACGCTCAACGCAAAGAAATGACCCATGCGATTGTGCGCAATAGCAAACACTTATTAAAATTAATCAACGGCGTCCTCGATTTGTCAAAAATCGAATCCAATAAACTTCAACTAGAAACCATCGACGTTAATCCGTTTCACGTGCTAACAGAACTTGACTCGATAGTCGGGCATGTCGCGAGGGAAAAAGGTCTCGAATTTGAATTGCGTTATAGCTTTCCCTTACCAACGCGCATTCATACCGATCCGACCCGAATGAAGCAAATCTTGCTCAACGTGAGTTCGAATGCGGTAAAATTCACGGCCGCAGGAAAAGTGGCCATCACCACGCGATTCGATTCAACGCAGGAATCGCTATTTTTCACGGTGGAAGATACCGGCATCGGCATGTCGCAGGAACAGGCGACGCGGATATTTAAAGCGTTTACCCAAGCAGATGCATCAACTACTCGAAAATACGGTGGCACGGGTTTAGGATTATCCATTTCTAAAATGCTCGCACAACTTTTAGGCGGCGACTTGGTTTGCGAAAGTGAACCAGACAAGGGCAGCCGTTTTACTTTTATCCTCAAGACTGGCGCATTGGACGCGTCGTGCATGGTGTCGGACCTGGAAAGTGTGGCCCCGACAGCGAATGAAGCCATGTCGCCAACTACCGCGATGCGGTTCAAAGGGCGCGTGTTGCTCGCTGAAGACAGTCCAGATATACAAAAGCTCGTATCACTTTATTTAACCCGCTGCGGCGCCGAAGTAACCGTGGTGGCAAATGGACAATTAGCGGTTGAAATCGCCCTTGTCGAGTCTTTCGATTTGATTCTGATGGACATGCAAATGCCCGTGATGGACGGCATTGAGGCAACAACCTTACTACGTAATACAGGTTATGGCCTCCCGATTGTTGCCTTAAGCGCAAACGCGATGAAGGATGAACGAAACCGATTTATGGCCGCTGGCATAAACGCATTTTTGGCCAAACCCGTCGAACTCAAACCGTTTTACGAAACACTTACCCAGTACCTAAAAACCGAAGCTCATTCCCTTGACTCAATGGCAAACCCTATAGGCGCTGCGTTGTCTTTTGAACAAGACCCCGAGTTTCAACGTTTGTCGCAAGAATTCCAAGCGAGTTTACCCGCCACGTTCGAGAAGATCATCCGGGCGATAGAATTGCAAGACACCGAATTGGTACGCCTCACTGCGCACACACTTAAAGGATTGGGTGGCAATTTCGGCCACCCACGCATTACCGAGTTGGCGAAAGAGGTGGAAACGTTCGCGAAAAATGGCGCCCTGGAATCAGCGCAAGCCGCCACGGCGAAACTGACCGAATATTACGATTCAACCAAGAAAACAGCGTAGGAAGAGGTAAGTCATGCGCGAACTCACTGCCTTAGTTGCCGACGATTCTGAACCGACGCGCGCGTTAATTCGAGCCACGTTACGCCATTTGGGCTGTCAGGTTGTTAAAGAAGTCGGCAATGGCAGCACAGTGATGAAAGCGATCGCTGGTTGCGTTGTTGACATCATTTTTTTAGACATTAACATGCCTGGCGCCAGCGGCCTGGAACTGTTAGCCCAAATCGTTACGGAGAAAAAACACGACTATGTCGTAATTGTTAGCGGGGATGACACCCTCGAAAACGAAGAAGCCGCGCTTAAAGCAGGCGCAAAGCATTTTATGGGAAAGCCGTTTAAAGCTGCCACACTGCAGAAAATCCTTGAAGAACGGGCAAAACTCCCAAAGACAATTAAAACGCTCACAGCGTTAATTGCCGATGACGATGACATGATGCGCCTGGTGTTAAACAAGATGCTGGCGCAATATCATTGTGTCGTCTCCGCAGAAGTGTCCGACGGCGTGCAGGCACTTTCCAATTTAATTACGCTACAACCCGACATACTCTTTCTTGATATTGAAATGCCTGTCATGGGCGGGATTGAAACACTCCAACAGGTCAAGAAACTCTATCCAAAATTATTTACCGTCATCGCCAGCGGCCACGGCAATGTCGAAAACGTAAAAAGCGCCATTTCGGCCGGCGCGAACGGCTTCATTGTTAAGCCGTTCGCGACTGACAAAGTGAAGCAAATTGTCGACAAATATCGTGATTCGTTAAAAGCAAAATGATGAATAGTCTATACTGCCATTGTCCTCTCAAAGGTTGACAGTTTCTTATGGAAGAGAAGGAATTAGGACATTGGATAAGCAATACGCCCGCTGGACCAACAGACGCCTTATTGTGCGTACTCGCACATGCAGATAAAAACACCACGCTACTAAACAGCGCAAGAACCAACGCGATACTGTTCCCGAGCTATGAAGCGTTCGTCAATTCAGGGCAAAATGCGGCGCTATTTTTAGTACATGGCGCAGAAAGCGATTGGGTGACACAAACTGTCATTCAGCTTAGGCAAGACAAAGTTCACGGCGACAAACCTCTCTTTGTCTCCGCGCCCAGCACGCCCTTGGTCGAGTGTTTAATTGACGGCGTCGTCACCAGCGACGCTCAAGCGCGTATGATCGCACACGGCTTTAACGCACTGCGCGCAGAACTGCCCTCTCGCGTTGCAGTTGTGACACAAGATCACCGCCTATTGCAATTTCTCTATGAACGCCCCCATTTCATTATTTCCCCTTATAAAGATTGGCAAACGCCGCGCGTATACGGTTACCCGTTATTAGCGTGTATGCAGACGCAAGCGGGCGATGAATCGCGCTGGATACACACTCTGTTAGCGCGCCAATTAATCGAACCTGTGACGCTGGTGGACCGAATGCGGGAATGTCCAAAGTGTCAAAGCGCTCATCTCGCTTTCGTGGATGTTTGCCCCACGTGTCATAGCTTGAACATCACCCAAAAGCCCTTCGTACACTGCTTTACCTGCGGCAATGTGGCGCCGCAAGAAAAATACATGGATAAAGGCGGATTGGTTTGCCCTAAATGCACAGCGCGATTGCGCCACATTGGGGAAGACTATGACCGTCCCATGGAAAACTATTCTTGCAATGCCTGTAATGCGGGCTTTATTGATGCCGAAGTGCGGGTGCGCTGCATGTCTTGCAATTCGGAACATGCGGTCGATGACTTAGCCGTCCGCCAGGTCAATTCCTACCGCTTGAGTGAGCACGGGCGAGTCGTCGTGCGCACAGGCGGGTCGGACGATTTATTTTCCGTATTAGACCGCATCAATCACGTTACACCGACCATGTTTGAGCACATGCTGGACTGGGTACTTAATTTGTGCGACCGCCACCCCGATGTTCCATTTAGTGTGCTCGGCATCAAAGTGGTGAACCTGACCACGCTAACGGAGGAAATCGGTCGAGCACGCGTGATGCAGTTGCTCGACGCCTTTATTGGCCGCCTGCGCGAACTTATTCGCCTCACTGATTTTGTTACGCACACGGCGGACGACCAACTCTGGGTATTACTCCCCAAGGCCGACGAACCCGGCGTGGCGCGATTCATCGAACGCCTTAATCAATTACAAGAACTTGCACAAAACGAAGGCAAAGCAGGTTTAATTCTACGCACAGTGCGTTTTTCAGCGCCGAGTCAGCCGGTGAAAGGAGAGGCCGCCAATCAATTAATGATCAAATTGGCAGCGAAGCTAGAATGACCTTATTCGATCCAGCGCTGGTCCATGCCGCTGATTTTTGGCTGAACTTAGCGTCGCAAAGCAAGGCGGATGCAACGATTCGCTTGGCACTCTTGTTTATCCCATTCGTGCTTTTGATTGAACTGCCCTACTACCTCTTGATGCTGCTCGCCTTGTTCCGACATTTTTTTTACACCCGCGTTTGGTTGCGCAACGTACGCCCCTACCAACCTAACGTTAGCTGTATAGTAACGACTTACAGTGAAGGCAAAGACGTTCAACGCACCATCAAGTCTTTGGCTTACCAGGAATATAGTGGAAAAATTGAAATATTGATCATTGTCGATGGCGCGACCATTAATACAGCTACCTTGGAAGCCGCCCTTGCGTTCAAGAATACCGTCAATAAGCTTCCTATGCGAGTATTAAGAGTTATTCCTAAATGGCAACGCGGGGGGCGCGTTTCTTCACTCAACACCGGCCTCGCCTTGGCGCATCACCCGATGGTGATGGCCATGGACGGTGATTGCTCATTCGATTGCGATATGGTTGAAAAGGCAATGAACGCCTTCGCCAACCCCAACGTGGTTGCCGGTGCAGGCACGTTACGCGTCCGCAATGGCAAACTGAATTTGATTACGCGATTCCAGGCTCTGGAATACATGTTATCCATTCACTCGGCTAAATCCGGACTGGGAGAAATGGGTACAATCAACAATATTTCCGGCGCGTTTGGTGTTTTTAGAACGGAATTTCTGCGCCAGATTGGCGGATGGGACACCGGCAGTGCTGAAGACAGCAATATGACGTTGCGCATCAAGCAATATTTCGTTCGTCACCCTAAACTTCGCATCGCTTTTCTCGCTGATGCCATTGGCCATACCGACGCGCCGGACACGTGGACGGGCTTTTTCCGCCAGCGTTTGCGTTGGGACGGCGACCTTTACTACATTTTTGTACGCCGCCATTGGAAGTCACTGACGCCACGAATAATTGGCTGGCGTAATTTCTTAATGGCCATCTGGGGCGAAATCTTCCTTCAATTGGTGATGCCGATTGTCATTTTAATCTACACAATATGGACGCTATTTTTTGGCCGACCCGGCGTCGTGTTGACTGTGATGGTCATTGTTTATGTCTTTTATTTGTTACTCATCTCGCTGCTGTTTTTGATATACCTCATTATCGTATCGGAGCGACCACGGCAAGATGCCGCGTTGGTGGCCGTTCTTCCCCTATACCCACTATTTCGTTTTGTCGCACGCTTGTGGAGTGCGCTGGCTTTGTTATCCGAAATGGTCTTGAAATCGCATCTAGACTCCGCCATGGCGCCATGGTGGGTCTTGCGTAAGAGTAAGCCATGAATACGCGCAATTCGAAAACGCGTATGGCTCACGCCATTGGCCTACTCTCCATACTGGCCATATCTATGCCCGCTTTTAGCGAAGTAAATGTGCTAACACTGGAGCACGTGTTAGCACGCGCGCAGGCATCGGTAGACGTTGGCCTGGCCGAATCGCAGTGGGAGGTCGCCAAAGCGGACAACGCTGCCAGCCAAGCGCGGGAAGGCCCGAGTTGGGTGTTAGGAACTGGCATAGCGTCATCCACCGAACCCATTACGGATGAAACCACACGCTCGTACCTGCGCGGTTCTGTTCGCGCGGGAATTCGCTATCCACTGCTAGGCGCAGCACAACGACAACGCGCAGACCTCAAACAGACGGAGCAACGCGCCATATTGAACGAATTGAATGTGGGCACAACCAAACAACAATTCTTGCACAACTTGGTAAAACAGTACGTAACGTATTGGAGCGCTTCTGAAAAAATTGCACTCACAGAGCGTTTCTTGAGTCGCGAGACGGAATTCTCTGGGCAGGCTAAGGAACGCACCATGGTCGGCTTTTTGTTGCAATCCGATCGGATTGAGTACATGAGTCAATTCGACGTTGCGCGCCGTGATCTCGGTCGCTTGCGTGTGCAAAAAAATCTTAGCTTGCGTGAATTGAACAATGCCGGGCTTAATGCAAGCGAAGCGTTCACGGCGATCCTGCCGGAATCAACGGGCCGTTGTGAAAATGGCCATGTAGCGAACACCGACGCACCCCCAACACGTGTCACGCTCACCGATTCGCTCAATGAAAAAGACGGCCAAAACGGAATCGGACCCACACGTTGGTTCCAAGGCGTGGATGCCGATGTACGTTTGGAAACGAACCTTTCGCAAGATTACCCCAGCCTACAATGGGGCGGCGGCGCGGGTATTTCGCTTAATTTTTCGGCGCCTTGGGATATACGAGGCGCCGCACGTGCAGAGCAAACGCGTGTACGCGAGTCACAACGCCAACTCAGTCTTTTATTCCGTCAGAGAATGGAAGCCGAAGAACGTGAATCGCAGGCGATGACACAACGCGCGGTCGTGGCTGATTTGGGCCTGCAATTTGCGGCACAAAGAACCCGCGCCGCCATGGAAGCGTTGCGGCTTGCCGCGCTGCGTGCTCAACATTTGGAAGGCGATGTTTTGGAACGCCTGCAAATTCGGCGTTACGATTACTATCGCGCTGCCAGCGATTACATCGACGCACGTGCCGAGTATGCCGAGGCACAACGCACACTCGCCGAACAGGGAAAACCTAATTGCCAATCTGTCGAGCCGTCACGTGCCTCTGTTACCACGCCAGGCAAAGCAAAATCACCCAATTTAGGCGCCTATGTGTGGCACACGCCTGAACTGCGCCAAATGGAAAAAGAAAAACCGGCCATGACATCAAAATTGGCGCAAGCAGGCGTAGAGCGCGTGCTCATTTCCTTGGATGCTGCGCAACTCGCCAATCTGCACAATGAGCAAGCGCGCGATTCCTTCAAACAATTCCTCTGGAATGCCCAAAAGGCGGGCCTACGCATTGAATTATTGTTAGGTGATCCAAGCTGGATACTGCCCGCACATCGACAAAATTTATTGGACATCGTGCGCGATCTACGCGATTTCCCGTTCATCGGTCTCCACCTCGACTTAGAACCGGAACAATTGGAAAACTGGGAGGTGAACTCGTCATTTTATTTGGCCGAACTCGCGCACACTTTGCAGTCCGTTGCCGAGATCAGTCCTTGGCCGCTTGCACTCAGCGCTCACCCGCGCTGGTTTGAAGCGACCAACCATTCAAATTGCTTCGCATGTTTATTGCCCTCCCTCGGCGTGAACGAGATAACGCTCATGGTCTACGTCGCCGATACGGACAAAGTCGTGGCGCGCGTGCGCCCAATCGTGCAAGCCAATCCAACGTTGCAATTCTCATTGGCACAGAGTGTCGAAACGCAACTCGGCGAGGAATCCAGTTTCGCCACGCGCGGAAAAATAGCATTTCACTCGCATATAGAACGCTTAAAGGTGCAACTTGCGGCACCTAATTTTACCAGCGTTTTCATCCAAGACTGGCAAGCCTACCAAAGGATGTCACCATGAAAGTAAAATTTTCGTCGCTCAAGCAAGTGAGTCCGGCTGTTGATGACGGCGTGCGTGTGCCTTATGCGGCGGCCAAGCGAACATTTCCGAAGGCGCGTTGGTATTTAATCCTAATACTGGTGCTGAGTCCGTTCGTCTATTTAGCGGTAACGTCAATTTGGAGCGAGCTCATTGTTAGAGCACCCGGCCTTGTGGAAAGTAAACAAACGGAAGTCAAAGCGGCCAAAGCAGGTCGCATTGCCACCCTTAACGCAACGGCGGGGCAAACAGTAAAAGAAGGTGATGTGCTCATTGCCTTTTCGACCGGCACAGAATCAGGCCAACGCCAGTGGCTACAGGCGCAAATGAATGCACTGTCGAGCCCCGCGTCGCGTGCCGATGTTAGCCAGACTATCGCTGCGCTGGCTGACACCGTCGCATCCGCGCAACGTTTGGTAGCGCAACGTGCCGAGCGCTTGGAGAAAATGGAATTTTTAGTACGACAAGGCGCCGCCACCAACGCAGAAATTAATTTAGCACGTGCGCAATGGTTAGAAGCCGACCTAACACATAAAAGGGCGCGTGCGGAATGGATTGCGCTACGCGAGGCAAACGCTCCGTCGGATTCGCGCAACCGCCAATTGGCCATGGCACAACTGCAAAATGAACGATCCAACCTCGACCAAGCGCAAGCAGAACTCGTTGTCCGAGCGGCTCGGGCAGGGACTGTCATTTCTGTTGCGGTACGACCCGGCGACTTTGTCGAACAAGGGGGTTCGCTGTTAACGATCCAAGAGCCTGGTGAGCGTTTTGTCACGGCTTATTTAGACCCGAAGAACGCGTCGCTAGCGAAAGTTGGCGCCAAGGTCGACGTTAACTACCCAGACGGGTTTTCTCGCCCTTCAACAATTGTTGCGATTGAAGAATCAGCGCGCAAGATCCCGGCACTATTGAAAGGACCGTTTTCTTCGCAACAAATGGCACTTGTTGTGATAGTAGCCATTCCAAAAGAAGTAGGTGCACAATACCAAATTCACGACTTGCCCGTCGAAATCGTGTTAGGACCTAGTGCACCCTCGTGGTGGCCATTTTAGCACTGCGTTACAGCTCCACCATGCGATCTGATAGTTCGTTGACATCGTCGTTGGTAACAGGGAAGTGTTCTGCCAATACATCGCCGCATTGGCGTATCGCATCAACAAATCCATCCGCCGCGTGTCCTTCGCGCACCTTTTCAACGAATTGCTGAACTATCTTGTTCCATGTGTCGGGTGCAACTCGGCTATTGATTCCTTCATCGGCCAATATTTCCACATAGCGCTCCGCCACCGAAACAAATAACAACACGCCGGTTCCATTTCGCGTGCGATGCAATCCCTGCTGGGTAAATTGACTGCGTGCCAATTGCTGAGATTTCTCGCGCTTCAATGCGGCAGGCGCTAACAATAATCGAACTGACGGGACATTAAACACCAATGCCAACGCAAAAAAACTGGCCACTTGCGCGCCATAAATCAGGGTAAACGCTGTATTTGGCGCGATCAATAAAACCAAGGCAGGCACACACAACGCAATGAGCGCCGCCCACAATATCGGCACCGAACTGTAATTGGAAGACTGGTGCGCAATGACAGTGACAAACTCACCGCTCGTGCGCGCCTCAGCAGTCCGCACAGCGGCACGAATCCGCGCGCGATCTTCATCATTCAACAATGCATTATCGGCCATGTATTACCAACGCCCTGAAGCGCCGCCTCCCCCAAATGAACCACCGCCGCCGCTAAAGCCACCGGACCCGCCCAAGCTGCCACCCCCGCGATAGCCGCCCATGCCCATGCCACCGCCGCGACCGCCGCCGAATAGCAACATCACACCCACCACGACCGCAATAAACAAAGCAATCATTGCAGATTGAAACATGACAAAGGCGGCAATGCCGAACACACCGCCTAAGACGATTGCTGTTAACGAGCGCGCACCGCGAAATAGATTCATCGCAAAGTGACCCAAGAAAATCGCCGGGATCAGTAGCGCAAACGGCGCGTTACCACTACTCTCTTTTTGACTTGATGACGTCGACCGCGCCTGAGTCTGCGCGCTGACATCCCCCGACAACACTTTAACCACCTCATGCGTACCGGCGACAATTCCGCCAGAAATATCGCCACTCTTAAACGCAGGCACAATGACATTGGCGATGATGTTGTTCGACATCGCATCGGTCAAGGTTCCTTCTAACCCGTAACCTACCTCAATACGCACTTCACGTTCATTTGGCGCCACGATCAATAGCGCGCCCGTATTTTTACCTTTTTCTCCTATTCCCCAGTGACGCCCAAGTTGATAACCGTAATCTTCGACCGGCACACCTTCCAAAGACTTCAAAGTTACCACGACAACTTGGTGGCCAGAGGTTTGCTCGTGCGCCGCTAAAAAACCCTCCAACTCCGCACGCGCACTGGCGCCGAGCACTTGCGCATCATCCACCACACGGCCAGTCAAAGTTGGAAAGCTCAGCTCTTTAGAAAAGGCCGCCAACGCGACTAGGCTTAACCCTATAAACGTAGCGACCCGAACCCAAAACGACAGCGCGCGCATAAATTAGAACTGCACCTTAGGCAATTCTTTCGCCGCTTCAGAAATCGTGAAGTTTTCCTTCAGTTTTGCATCGCGATGCATCGTGTTGGCCCAAATGATGCCGGGAAAGGTTCGGATTTCGGTGTTGTATTTCTGCACGCCGTCAATATAGTCCTTACGCGCGACAGCAATACGATTTTCAGTTCCTTCTAACTGGGACTGTAAGGACAAAAAGTTTTGATTGGACTTCAACTCGGGATATTTTTCCACCACCACCATCAAACGAGAAAGCGCTCCGCCCAATTCGTCCTGGCTTTGTTGAAAGGATTTGAATGCCGCCGGGTTCGTTAACACATCTTTCGGAAGCTGCATTTGCGATACTTTTGAGCGCGCTTCCACCACACCGATCAACACCTTTTCCTCTTGCGCGGCGAAGCCTTTCACCGTGTTCACCAAATTAGGAATTAAATCCGTACGGCGTTGATATTGATTCAGCACCTGACTCCAATTCGCAACTACCTGCTCGTCGTACGTAGGAATATTGTTGATGCCGCAGCCGCCGAGAATGAGCGACAGCGCCGCCAACACGACAGCAAAACCACCGCGACGAAAATCTTTGACTTCTAGAGCGTACATAGTTAGGCGATCCTTACATTCGTGATTTGATGCAGCGAAGCGTCTCGCAACGCGCGCTAACGGCAAGTTAATGGGGGCGATAGTCTCTAAATTCAAGTGTTGTTGTCCGGCACAAGATAGTGGCGCGGCACTTTACTGAGCGGACAAACAAACTCCAGTTCCGCTGCCATCAGGCGCATTCCTTCAGAATTACTATTGTTCTGGCCATATTTCGGGTCACCCATCACCGGGAAACCGATCCCGTCGAAGTGACGCCGAATTTGGTGTAGCCGTCCGGTTTCGATGCGAACGCTTAACGTACTCTCATTATGTTCAGCGTCAAACGATAGTGTTTCGTAATGTGTTTTCGCCGACTTCCCGTCCAGCGGTTCATCAATGGTTCCCGTGAGCTGCGTGCGCCCAGACACCCCCACCAAATAGCGTTTAACCACGCGACCCTCATTGAATAGCGCAGAAAGACCTGCCGACGCCTGCCGCGTATGCGCCACCACCATAATACCGCTCGCTTCACGATCTAGCCGATGAACCAAAAATACCGGGCGTGCGGGTTTAAAATAGAGTTCCACTTGTCGCAACAATGCACAATGATCCCCTTGTGGTGAACCCTGCGCCAACAAACCGGCGGGCTTAAACCAAACGCTATAGTCGCGTTCATCGGCAAGACATTTTGCTACACCCGGCACGCGCGCCAGCACGTCCGCGTCATAATGAATTTCGATATTATCACCAACTTTTATCGGCGTCGTGGCGCGCCGCACACGATGTTTGCCTCCGCGCGCACTAACCCATACTGCGCCCTTGTTCATGGCATCTTTGATTCGCAATTTTGGCAGACCTGTTTTCGCCGCCAGAAAATCGCACACCGAGCCAAGTGTACCCAGCTCCACCACGGCTTGGTAGTCCAATTTTGCAGGAGGGAGTGTTGAATCAATCACAAATTTCGATCCCACCATGAAGGCAAGTCTGCCACTGAGTCTAGAATAATATCGGCAATCGGTCCACGCATTAAATCACTTTCTTGAAATTTACCCGTTCGCACTAACATTGTACGCATACCCGCGTCGCGCCCGCCACCAATATCATTGCGTTGATCATCACCTACCATGAGCACGTCCGAAGGCGCCTCAGCGAGCCAGTTCAACGCCACTTTGTAATAATCACGCGATGGCTTTCCCAATACTAACGCATCGGTTTGGGTAGCGAATTCAATGGCTTTAATGTACGGCCCCAAGTCCATTCTCGGGCCTTCGCTGTGCAGCCAATAACGGGTTAGACCTAACGCGATTAGGCGCGGCGGCGGCGAGACCAACAAGCGCCGCATAATGCTATTGAGCGCGTCAGACGTCCAGCGCTCGCCGAGATCGCCCACGACCACCGCGCCACACTCGTCTGCGTCAGACGCCGCCACAACACGCGTAGCAAAATCGGCTCGCAACGCATCTGCAACAAATAGAACCGCCGGATTCAATTCGTGCGCCACCAACCATTCCGAAGCCGCCACTGCGGGCGTCAGAACACGCTCTATCGGCAAGTCTAGACCGAGTTTTGCCATGCGCGCGACGAGATCGGCACGTGAAACTGATGTTGAGTTGGTAATAAATGCGTGCGGAATATCGCGGCGACGCACCCATTCGAGCGCGGCACTTGCGCCGGGAACGGCAGCACCCACTTGCATCAATACGCCGTCGATATCGAAAAGAATGGCTTTCATTACCCGTGCTTCACGGTTTTCGGCTTAATCGCTGCTTTCTTTTTCGCGGGCACTTTTTTTGTCGCCCTTTTAATCGTCACTTTTTTCGTGACGGCCTTTGTCGTTTTGTGCTTCTTCGATTTTAGCGTCTTAGCGGGTGTTTTTTTCACCTTAACCGTGTCCGCTCCGACCTTTTCTTTCGCGCCTTCCTTTGCATCTTCTTTCGCGCCCTTTTTTGCGACGACCTTTTTCGCCGCTACTTTCTTCACTAGTGCAGGCGCTTCCACGTCATCAACGATATCAATACCAAAAAGACTCGACAAGTCTTGATCTTGAATAACTTTACCGCGTCCCTGCGTCGGCACGCTCAGGCTCACTTGCTCAATCAAATCGGTGTGATCGACATTGCGAAGTTTGAAAAGCAATTCCGGCTCATTGTCTAAACGCGCACCCACACCATAAAGCACCGCTGCGACGTGCTTACACATGGTCGCCCAGTCGGGGCATGAACACTTCAACGAAATTTCCTTGGCAAGCGGAAAAAGCCCATCATTTTGATTTGTTATTGTCTGCATAACACCGCTAGACAGCTTCCCCTGCAGAAGCTCAATCATAGACCCGACTTGGCCCGAACAATTTTTGGCGATGGCCTGCCATTTTTGTTCGCTTACCGTTTTGATTTCGATCTCTATTTCGTACAGCGTCGAGCCTGACACCAACGCACTTATTTTGCCACTCTCAATGGCTAAGTGAACCACGGAGCCGTTGCGCACGTAGGTTCGCCCACGTGGCAGGCGATTTTCGTAATCGCCGAGTGACTCTAAATGTTCGCACCACGCTTTGCCCCAAAAAGACTTGGCGATGGTCCGTCCGTCGATAGCGACTGGAGAAACGGTAAGCCCCTTTTTAACCAGCTTCGAAACCGATTTTTCCGCATTCTTGCGCCGTTGCGCAACGGGCACATAAGGTTTCCAATGTCCGTACATACAATCCCCAAAAAGTTCTCAATCACCCATCGCCGAATTTATATCAAGCGCGACCATATTAAGCAATTCATCCGTCGGAAGCTCAGTGAGCCACCCGGCATCACTCCCCTCTAACAACTCTTGTGACATCGCACGTTTTGACTCGATCATCGCGTCAATTTTTTCTTCTAACGTGCCCTTACAAATAAACTTATGCACCAACACATTACGCTTCTGACCAATTCGAAAGGCGCGATCCGTCGCTTGATTTTCAACCGCCGGATTCCACCAGCGATCAAAATGCACAACATGCGATGCGGCGGTGAGGTTCAATCCCGTTCCACCCGCCTTCAGCGATAACACGAAAAAAGGCGGGCCGTCATCGCGCTGAAACTCAGCAACTAACTCCTGCCGCTTCTTAATTGGCGTATCGCCGTGTAGCACCAAGCCTTTTTTGGCAAAGATCGTCGCCAAATAATCATGTAGCGGCTCCGTCAACTCCCGAAATTGCGTGAAAATCAGCACCTTTTCCTGCTTATCTGCAATGACATCACAAATTTCTGCCAATCGCGCAAATTTACCGCTATCGTGTGGACGATACTCCACTTCTTTCACGAACTGTGAGGGATGATTGCAGATTTGTTTAAAGCGCATAAGGTACGACAAAATAATGCCACGGCGCTTAATGCCATCGATTCTATCAATCTCCTTGGCAAGCGCCTGAACCGACGCCTGGTAGAGCGCGGCTTGTGCCTTAGATAAATGACAATACGACTTTATTTCAGTCTTATCCGGCAAATCGCTAATAACACGTTTATCGGTTTTAAGTCGACGCAAAATATACGGACTCACCAACTGTCGCAAATGCGCATACGGGCTAGCGCTGCCTTGATTTTTACTCTTAATAAACGCGCCAAACTCTTTAGCGGAACCGAGCAGTCCAGGCGAAACAAAATCGAACAATGACCATAAATCCGACAAATAATTTTCAACGGGCGTTCCCGTCAACGCAATGCGATGCTGACCTTTTAGCGCTTTCACCGCCTTAGTCTGCTTCGCCGTCGGGTTTTTCAGCGCCTGCGCCTCATCGGCGATCACAATATCCCAACTCATATTCGCCAGCCAAGCCAAACGCAACACCGTACCATAGGTAGTAATCACCACATCACAGTCCATGCTATGAGGCTGTTCGTAACCCTGACCCGACGAATGCGCTACCCAATATTTCAGCGAGGGCGCAAAGCGTTTAATTTCACCTAACCAATTTCCGATAAGCGAGGCAGGCACCACCAACAACGAAACAGACCGCGAATCGGAGGCATTTTGCTTGAGCAACAGCAGGGAAATGATTTGAATGGTTTTGCCCAAGCCCATATCGTCCGCGAGCACAGCGCCTAATCTTAACTGGTTCAACTGATGTAACCATTGCACCCCATCGCTCTGGTAGTGTCGCAAGTTCGCATTCAATTTGGACGTTAATATCTGCTGAACCTTCTCGTTTACGCGAGGATCGCGCATGTGTTCAAGCGTTTGAGTCAGCCATTGCCCTGAAATTACGCGCGCTGGGGCGTCGTTTTCGCCTGTACCGCCATCAACTGGCAGCGAATTACTCACACCGGCAAGCATACGCATGCCTTCGGCAAAGGTGACACCATCATTCCTAACGGCGCTCGCCACTGCCTTCCACTTGGACAAAATTTCTGTTAGCTTTTCCTGATCAACACTGACCCACTGACCTTTGAAAAACACCAAATTCGCGCTGCGACTCAACAGATCCTTGATTTCGTCGGCGCTCAGTTCGTCGTCACCAATCACAACGGACATAGAAAAATCCAACAACGCGTCAAAGCCGATGCCACTGGGCGCCTTCTCGCCGATTCGAACCGACACCTGCGGACGATTCGGCTGCTTAGCCTTCCACCAATTAGGCACACGCACAACAACGCCCGCTTTTTCAAAAATTGGGATGTGCTGCAAGAATTGATGCGTCTCGTGCGGCGTCCAGGCCAATGTTTGAAAAATGTCACCTGAATCAATTAATCCCTTCAACAATGGACTTTCCTGCGATGCACGGTGAATCGGACCGAGCAGTCTTAACAACGCTTGTTTTTGCTTTGCGCTTGCATATTCTTGCAATGCGCGACTTAACGGCAAGTGTTGGGTTTTACCCTCTTTCGTTGCTTGGTGTGCATATGTCGCTAAAAATGCAAACGGCGTTGATTGAGAGTTTTTATTTTCGGCTAGATGAAAGCAGACACGACCCAGCAAACTCCAAGCGGAATGTCGCGCTGTGAAAAATGCCGAAATATCGCCGCCATATTCGCTAATTCCCGCACGCAACGCCGCTTCCATTTCGCCCCAGAGCTGCGTCAAACACTCCGCATTAACGTATTCCGCCCCCTTCATTGGCGGAACAGTCAGCACCCATCGGTGAACTTCGTCGGGCGGGATGTCGATGGACACCGGTTCTGTCGTCAAATCACGTTGTTCCAAGTTCGGCGTCGCCGCAAAAAGCGCGAGGTAACGGCGCGCGAAGTCCTTCCAATAGGCAAAACTCGCTTGCTCGGTGAACGCGTCGGCAGCGACATCCAAATACAAGAGGCCGTGACCAGACCCACGCTGAAAGGCCTCTGCGAGGGCGACAGCCTGTTCTATTTCTTCTCCTTCAATATGAAGGCGCCTACTGGGTGAAAGAACGATAACGGGCATACGGACCAATAAATTCCTAGGTGTTGGGCGCTGGCGAGGTAGAACTGTCATGCCGCAAAGCATTGCCCGACCACTTCCGCCTGCTTTATTATCTCACGCCCCTACCCATCCCGAAAGGCAAGCCTTTTTGACCCTACATATCGACACTTGGAACCCCGACTTTTCCCAGAAATCCCCGCTGTTTGGCACCCTGACGAGCGAATGTTTTACACAATTTCGCCAACGACACACATGGCCCGATTCGGAAATGCTTAATCGTATAGCGGCGACCCTACAGCCCGAACTCAGCGCTCAGGGTGGCGCCGCCATTAAATTTGTTGCCGCAGCCAACGCACACGACGCCTCCGAGCACGCCACCACAGGCCAATATGAGACTAACATATACTTAACAGGACAAGTCCAAACACGACCGCAATGCTGGCATGATTTTTTCGGCGCGCTGTGCTGGATGTTATTCCCAAAAAGCAAAGCGGCCCTTAACGCGCTGCACTACGATGCGTTTACGACCCGATCACGCACGGCACCAACCCACAATACGCGCTCACCCATAGAAAACGCCGCCACCTTATTTGACGAATCCGGCGCTGTCGTCATTTCAAGCGACCCGGCGCTCATAGACATGATAAAAAGCATGCAGTGGAAAGAACTTTTCTGGCACCACCGCGAACGCGTACGCACCCATTTACGCGTCATCATTTTTGGTCACGCGCTTTACGAAAAGGCACTCAACCCGTATATAGGCCTAACTGCACAAACACTGTTATGTAATGTTAGTGAAATGGAATTGAAAGAGATAACAAATGGAGAAGTTGACCAACGCATTGCACACTGGTGGAACCCAAGCAGGACACCCCGCGACTTATTCCCGCTTCCCATACTTGGCATACCGGGCTTATCGCCCGATAATGAATGCGAGAACTATTATGACAACATCAATTACTTTCGAACGAGTCGGCGGCTGCGGGTGTGAATGAGATATAGTTTTTTGCCGTTTCCATACATATAATTTCTTAGATTACGCGTTTTGTAATTGCGAATTCACGCGTCTTATTAGCTGTAATTTCTCTCTCGACCTACTCGAACTATATCTACAATTTCTGACGAACTCATACCAAGATCAACACCCTTAACATCAAGTGGTGACTTTTTTGACGCAGCAGGCTTTATATAAAATGACTCGCCATCTCTTTTCTTAATACAAACAATTCCTTCTCTTTTAGCTTCATCTAAAATGGACGCAAAGTGTTGCCGCGCTTCTGTAAAACTATATTCTCGCATTACTTCACCTCCAATATATTGATTCCAACTTTTTCTGCCGCTGCCTTTAAACCATTATCTAGTGTAAGTAGCGATGTACTTGTTTGCTGTGCACATTGAATTAGATAAGCATCATAGGCATATATATTTAGCGCGTATGATGTTTCCAGTGTTTGCTCAAGGGGGACATCAATAAATCTTATAGGTATCTCACGATAAGCAATAAGTGCTAACTTCGCCTGCTCAACACTCAACCTTTGCCTTTTAAACATTGCGGAAAATGCATTCCCAATTTCCCAGTGGACCGATATAGGCGCACAAAGCGAATAACCATATGTCATTTCAATAATTTTTTGTTTTAATGCTTGATTGCCAATGACCGCTATCAAAGCAGAAGTATCTATCGTAATATTCATCCAAAAGGGCCGCGCGTGTACATATGTACAAAGCATAGCCAATGCGAGTTGTTTTGTACAGCGAGTGAGATGAACTGCGCCCAGGTGGCAACAACCCGTTATGGGGCGCGCCGCTTTTGGCGCGTCCTGCTTGAACGAGAGGTTTCTGGCCTGCGGCTCTACAAGACGGCCTGTGACGTACTTGTGAAGGGCGCATGGATCGGCTCTGACCATCCATAGCAGTTGTCGAGCTGCACACCAAAAAGAAAGTAACGGGGCAACGAAGCGCGGAAGAATTTGAAACCTTTGAGTTCCTTCTCTATACGCACGAAATCGTAGGCGTATCTCTGGCCCAACGCATCCGTGCCGTGACTCGGTATCCGTTCCGCTGGCGTGTTACCGGCCACCCACTCACCACGAAGCGGAAAGTCTACGGTTATCGGCTCAATTTCCATGCCCATGTCCTCTGTGCCGCATAACGATGGAACTGTGCAGAGCAGCGCCGCCGCCGAAGCGGCCGAAATAGTACAGTGCTTCCGGCGTCTGTTCAGGCGATGGGTTAGAAGACAAGTTTCTTCTCCGTCCACGCACTTTTCGCTATGAGAAAAA
>JANOTC010000330.1:0-2054 GCA_031416175.1 Gammaproteobacteria bacterium | reverse complement strand
ACCGTGAGAGCCGAGGCGTGGAGATTGATCTCATTGTCCAGAAGGGTATCGCGCTGGATGCCATTGAGATTAAATCGGGCGCCACGCTCGCAAATGATTATTTCACACCCTTGCAGGAGTTTGCGCAGCGCATGGCGTTGTTACAGCCACCCGTGAACGTGGCGCAATACGTGGTTTACGGAGGTGAGCCGTCGCAACGGAGGACGAATACGCGCGTCTTGTCTTGGCGGGATGCCTATCAGGTTGCGGCCGGTGCGGAATAACAGACAACAGGGTTTTAGGCTCAAGAAAATGGGTTGACGATGGTCAGGTAGCCTTCAATTTTTTGTCCGTGCTGCATGTCTTCGTAAAACGGTTGGCATCGCGGGAAAGAATAAAAAGCTTAACCTTAAGTGGGCGTCTTAGCGTGCCCATGTCCCTGTCACGCACTTACCCGAAATTGGTCCACCAAGTTCTGCAACTCCGTAGCCGTTTCCGCCAGGGCGCTCGCCGCGCTGTCCACTTGTTTTAGGCTGTTTGCATTTTCATCGGTAATGGCGGAAATTTTTTCCATTCCAGTGGCGGTCTCGCTGCTGGCGGCCTCTTGATCACGCGTCGAGCTAACAATACCCTGCGCCAACTCATTCACAGCGTCGGCGTCAGTCACGATGCTGTGGCCGGCCGTTGTGGCAACTTCCGCGATTGAAAGCGTGACCAACTCGCTGGCGGCACCCATTTCTCTTACTTGTTTCGCCTGATTGTTGGCGTGCTTCGCGACGCGTTCGGTAGCGTCAGACAAGTTGACCGACGAGCGCGTGACCACTTGTGCTGACTGTTTGACCGGGCCGATTACCTGGGCCAAACGATCATTCATATTGCTTAACACCTTTAATAGAGTTGCTAACTCGTCGTTGCCTTTTATGGCGATTCGGCTCGTTAGATCGCCTTCTGCGATTTTCTTGGCAACGCGTACAGCCTCTCGGATAGGGAGCACGATACTTCGTGTGATTGCACTAGAGATGAGGACCCCAAGTACAATCGAGATCGCTCCGAGTACCCACATGAATATTTTGCCCTGCTTATACGAAATGACGGAAGAGACTTCGGCGTCTGACGTTTGTTTTTTCAGGTAATCGAGTATGGCGTCAAGCTGCGCGACTAATTCAATTTGTTTGGGCCTCAATTTTTCACGCGTGAGGTTACTAGCATCCGCCGTAAGATCAGTGGCGCGCGCCTCCTTTATCAGTTTTAGTTCCCGTTTCTTGAACGCGATGTCTTCTTCCATCACAACGTCACGGATCGCGACGGATTTTTGCCTCACCGACACAAACCCCCGGCGCATCTTGACGAGCGTGGCTTGTTACGCCGAATTGGTTGAGCACGGCGATAATCGAGTTTTCCATAATTTCCACTGCGTGTCGCACGCCGAGATTGCGTCGGCGAAGATCCACGAGCAGGTAACAGACGAGTTGGCCAGGGCCGTGATACGTTACTTGGCCACCCCGGTCAGTCGGCACGACCGGAATTTTCCGGCATCAAGCAAATGTTTAGGCTTGCTGTTACGCCCGGCTTTGCGCTTGGAAGGTGGCCGTGATAGCAATATACTTGCCGCCCTTGCTCAGACGCGTGGTCACGGCCGCTTCGCTCAAATCAGGCACGTGGCGGCGTACAATACTAACGATAGTTGAACGACTTTGCTCGAATGGGTGCGATCCGATTTCGCGACGAAAACGGTGTCTTCCTACGCCCTTCAGGTGGCAAACGCGAAACGCCCACGCTGATCCAATTGCCTCATTTGTTATCCGCTACCAGAGCGGTTGAGGAAAACAAGGAAACGGCGCGCGATCTAGAATATTTACGAGGGAACGGCACATCGCTCGGCGGCATGCGGCCCAAGTGCTCAGTGGTGGATTCCGATGGTTCGTTGGCGATTGGTAAGTTTCCGAGCGTGAAAGATTCGCGTTCGATTGTGCATGGTGAAGTGTTAGCGCTTCACCTCGCCGCCGCAGCCGGTATCAATGCCGCCAAAGGGAGAGTCGTCGACTCTGAAGGCGTGCCGGTTGCGGTCATTACTC
>JANOTC010000329.1:0-8539 GCA_031416175.1 Gammaproteobacteria bacterium | reverse complement strand
GCCCGGGGCAACATCCTGAGGGGCGCTTTTTGCCCGATACTTACCTGTTTCCATCGGGCACCACCGACGTTGAGTTTTTGCAGCGCGCTTACACGTCGATGCAAGCGCTACTCAATAAAGAATGGGGCACGCGTGCTGCCGGGTTGCCCTATAAGGACGCCGGTGAGGCGCTGATTATGGCCTCCATTGTTGAGAAGGAAACGGGTGCGGCCGCCGAGCGCGCTGAAATTGCAGGCGTGTTTGTGCGACGCCTACAAAAGGGTATGAAGCTGCAAACGGATCCGACCTTGATTTATGGTTTGGGGAATAGGTACGACGGCAATATTCACCGTTCGGATCTAACAGAAGATACGCCTTATAACACTTATACCCGTTTCGGTTTGCCCCCTACACCCATTGCTTTGCCAGGTGCAGACGCCGTGCGCGCCGCATTCCATCCCAATGCTGGAAATGCACTGTATTTCGTGGCGCGTGGCGATGGTACGCATGTGTTTTCGGCTACCCTTGAAGAGCATCAGCGTGCGGTCCGCCGGTTCCAAATTAACGCCCGCCGTTCAGACTACCGTAGCGCACCTAAAGTGGAGTTAAAATGACATTGCGCGGGAAATTTATCACCGTGGAAGGCGGAGAGGGCGGTGGTAAATCCACCAATATTCCGCTCATCCGAGACTTCTTGCTGCAGGCCGGTAAGCAGGTGGTTTTGACGCGCGAACCCGGTGGCACAAAATTAGGCGAAGCTGTGCGCGGCGTGTTGCTCGATACGCAGTACAAAGGCATGGCGCATGAGTGTGAGTTATTGTTAGTGTTTGCTGCGCGTGCGCAACATTTGGCGGAAGTCATTCAACCGGCCTTACAGGCGGGCAAATGGGTGTTGTCTGATCGTTTTACGGATGCGACATACGCCTACCAAGGAGCGGGTCGCGGAATTTCGGTGGAACGGATCGCTCAATTAGAGACGTTTGTGCAAGGCAGTTTGCGTCCAGATGTCACGCTGCTGCTTGATCTACCGGTAGCGGTGGGGATGGCGCGAGCAAGTCGTCGTGGCGAACATGATCGCTTCGAGCAAGAGCGCGTGGATTTTTTCGAACGGGTACGTAACGGCTATCTTGCCCGCGTGCGCAGTGAGCCTGGGCGATTCCGCGTGATTGATGCGGCTGCGGCCCTAGCGCAAGTGCAGCAGTCAATTGAAGCGGCGTTGGCCGACATTCTCGCATGAAACTTTACCCTTGGCTGTTGCCAGTATGGACGCGCTTGGCGGAGCGGCTAAAGGCGGGCAACCTCGCCCATGGATTGTTGTTCAGCGGACCTGCGGGCGTGGGCAAGAACGCTTTTGCAAAATTGTTTGTGCAATATGCGTTATGCCAGAATGCGACGGTCGAACTTTTACCTTGCGACGCCTGCGTGTCATGCCATCTCTTTAACGCGGGGACGCATCCGGATTTCATGTGGGTGGAGCCGGAAGAAGAGGGCAAACAGCTAGGTGTAGATCGCGTCCGTGAATTGGCGACGTACCTCACCTTGCGGCCCCACACTGGGAGTCGAAAGTTTGCCGTCTTAAGTCCTGCCGATGCCATGAATGCGTTTTCCGGTAATAGCTTGTTAAAGAGTTTAGAGGAGCCGCCACCGGGTTCCACGCTGATCCTAATCACAAGCCGCGAAAGTGCGTTGCTGCCCACTATTCGCAGCCGTAGCCAAACCTGGAGCTTTGTTCCGCCCGAGCGTGATGTGGCGAAAGCGTGGCTGGCGGGTCGCTTGGAAAAGCCGGAGCTAGCGGATTTGTTGTTGGGACTTACCAGCGGTGCTCCCTTACGCGCATTGAGCTTCGCGCAAAGCGGAATGCTGGAACATCGACGTGATTTATGGGCGAGTTTAGAGGCACTGGCGCAGGCGAGAATCGACCCCATTAAGGTGGCTGCGCAGTGGTCAAGTATCGGCGCGGGCACGTCGCTATATTGGTTGGGTACATGGATGACCGATATGGCGCGCTTGAAGTTTGCGGTTGAGCCGCCTTTGCTGGGGAATCCTGATTTGGCGGACGGATTAAGAGCAATGGCGCAGTCTTGGCAGCCGGATCGGCTATTGCGATTTGCCAGTCAAATCGTCGCTGCGCAGCGGCTTGCCTTGACGAGCGCAAATCGTGAATTGCTCTTGGAAGACATCTTACTTGGCTGGGCGGAGTCGCGTGCTGTTCGTTAAGTAACAATAATGGTTGTTAGAGGTGTAGAGTGATAGAAACAGCGAAGCTAAAAATTCCTCCGCGTGGCGGTGGCATACTCAATATCGTTATCGACAATAAAACCACCTTGTACGCGGTGTTCATGCCGTTTGTGAAAAATGGGGCCTTGTACGTGGCCACGCAAAGAACGTATGTGTTGGGCGACGAAGTGTTCATGGTGTTGTCGCTCATGGGTGAGCAAGAAAAAATTGCCGTTACTGGCAAAGTCGTTTGGATCACGCCTAAGGGCGCCGCCAATAATCGCCATCCTGGGATTGGTGTGCAATTTCGCGATTCTGGCTCGCTCAGAACTAAAATTGAGACCTATCTTGCCGGTACGCAAAAATCAGAGCGACCGACAGAAACGCTTTAACGTCGAGTCTGCTACTGATATCAATTCGACTATTTCTTTGCCGCTTTATTCGACACTAGCGCGCTGGAAGTCGCCCGTGTTGAGGGCGCTCTGCGCTGTCTTGAGGGGGCCGGACCAATCATGCCCCGAGGCAGAAGCGCCCCAAGCGGACCCCGAAAGGGGTCCGCTCAAGGTGGCGACTAAGACTAATGCGCGACTAACCCAAATTAGGTTCAATGTTTTGACTTAGTTACGGGAAGGGAAGACGCCAATCAACGCGATCAGATAGTTGATCCCAACATACGGTGTGCGAATGCCGATAGGCTGACTATTGCCTGCCGTGCCGAGTGTTGTGCTGGCACTGGTGTTTACCTGGATTGAGCTAGCGTGCATGGCAACGTTCGGGGCGGACGCGCTGTATTGGCCGACGCGCGCTTTGGCTGCCCACGAATTCCCGCCGGGGCCGTCCGCATTGCCGCTGGTACTTTGGCCCATCGCGACGGCGGTGGCTGTCACTTGGGTGGCGGCGGCATGGGAGTGAGCCGGCATTTGGCTTTGAATGAGGGTGATCGATTCCGTTCCGCCCACTTTACTTCTACAAAAAAATAACCGCCAAATGATGGCGGTTATTTTTCATTCTAGCGCGAGGCTGATCAGCCCCAACATTTAGCTCAATTTAACGGTGTAGCCGGCCTGATTGCTTGGGTGATTTTTGTCCACAAACACCGCACGGTCATTTTTTACCATCAATACTTCAAAGAACGGCTTAAAGCGCGCATCGCTCACCCCAAATGCCGCTTGAATCTTGGCAAACAAGGCTTGCTCTTCTGGCTCGGCTTCGCCATCGGAAAATGCTGAATCGAGCAAATTCATCAAAATGCACAATTTTTGCGCATCATTTAGCACGGGCGTGGCTTCGGCCAAGAAAGTTTCAATTGGATTTTTTTGGCGATATGCTACGGCGCGGTCAAGTAACTGTTTGTTTTGCGCGCCAACACCTATCGAACCGCTTTTTGATTTTTCGCCACCTAATACCGACAGCAAATGTCCGACTTCTTCATTATCCATTTCACCATCGGCCGACATCATGTACAGCAACCCGGTCGCAAACGCGAAATGCGGACTCATTGTCGTGCTGGCATCGCTCTTGAACATGTCAAACAAACCCATTTCAATTCCCCTATTAAATGAATAAATGAAGTAGTACAGCTAAGTTGAGTCCATTCAGACTCACACTTTTGCCTCCAGTTCCACGCCGCGGAGTATTACACATTAACGGACCTTTATTTTAGCTTTTTTGATACTTAAGAATAAGCCACTGTCAGATGGTCGCAACTTTTTCACGACGCATGGGGTGCGAGTGTTGCCGCACTTATTTGCCGGTGAAGTTGGCGGCCAGATAGTGGCCGTCGAGAGTGTAAAACACATAGTTCTGATTCAGTGGCAGCTCTTGCAGCCGTGTCGACAGGCCAAAGCCGTGAACCAGGCCCAACAATGCGATCATTGCTAAGGGATGGGCGGCGTGACTTTCAGATACTTGCGGAATCCGTCCAGGTTCGAAAATGCGATGTAGCACACGCTCAATCCGAAAAAAAACGCAACCATGTGGGGATGTCCATTGTCTCGCGAATGGGTCCAATGCGTGAGCTGACTTGGCGCGAATGTGGATTTATGGGAAAAGGTGGCCTATGGTTAATGTGCTCTTACAATAGTCTAAAAACAGACATTTAACTGCCTTATTGGCGAATAATAGTCCGATTGAAGATTGTTTGGTAGGAGATTGTTGACATGGCGGCCGCAAGTTATACAATAGGCTGTAATCGGGCTTTTAATTGGAAAGTCTATTATTAATAGTCCATTTTAAGGTGTTTATGGATTTTTATTCTTTAGCGGACAACAAAGTAGAGGAGGAGATTGGCCGCCGACTCCGCGCCTTGCGTCTGCGTAAGAACATTACGCAGCAAGAGCTCGCTGGCGCCACCTTGCTGTCACTTAACTCCATCAAGTCGCTGGAGGCGGGCAAGGGTAAATTGTCGACGCTTATTGCCGTTCTGAGAGAGCTAGGTGCGTTGGATCAGTTTGACGGTTTTATTCTCGATCCCCGGGTCAGTCCTATGCAGTTAGCACGGATGCAGGGCAAAACGCGTGAGCGGGCCTCGGGTGAACGGGTCAAGGAGAAATCGAAGGGCGATATCGAGTGGTGAAAAAGGTCGATACGGCGATTGTCAGCGTGTGGGGCGATGTCGTTGGTGCCGTGTCTTGGTTGGCGGATCGCGGTCATGGCGTTTTTGAATTCGATCGGGCATTTCTGAATCGGGGACTCGATATCGCGCCCATTCACATGCGGTTGAGTGACGCCAGAAGCGGCGATGGGATTTTTGCGTTCCCGGCCTTAAATAAAGAGACATTTGTCGGGCTGCCAGGTATGTTGGCTGATGCGCTGCCGGACAAATTCGGCAACCGAATTATCGACGCTTGGTTAGCGCGTAATGGCCGCGATGGCGCGGGTTTCAGTCCAGTGGAACGGCTATGTTATACCGGAATTCGCGGCATGGGCGCGCTGGAATTCGCGCCCGCATTGAAAGGTGGCTACACCAAATCGGTGCCGATTGAAATCTCCGAGTTGGTGGGTTTGGCGCAAGAAATTATACGTGACCGCGCATCACTAACAGCAAATATAGGTGCAACAGAAAAAGAAAATGCTGACGCCATGGCGGACATTCTGCGCGTAGGCACCTCGGCGGGCGGCGCCCGCCCCAAGGCCGTGATCGCGATGAACCGCGAAGGCAACGTCATGTCGGGCCAAGCAACAGCACCTAAAGGGTATGACTACTGGATTCTGAAATTCGATGGGGTCGACGATCTGGAGCTGGGTAAGCCCAAAGGCTATGGTCGCATCGAATATGCTTACCACCAAATGGCTAAGGCCGCTGGCATTGTGATGATGGAAAGTCGCTTGCTGGAAGAGAATGGTCGAGCCCATTTCATGACCCAGCGCTTTGATCGCGTGGCGGGTGAAAAAACTCACGTGCAAACCCTGTGTGGGATCGCGCACTACGATTTCAATCAGGCGGGCGCTTACAGCTATGAGCAGGCTTTTGCTGTTATGCGCAAGCTGCGCCTGAGTAAAGCGGAAGCCGGACAAATGTACCGGCGCATGGTATTTAATGTTATTGCCAGAAATCAAGACGATCACACCAAAAATATTGCATTCTTGATGGGGCAAGACGGCAAATGGCAGCTTTCGCCCGCCTACGATGTTATGTACTCGCACAACCCCGGCGGTAAATGGACGAGTCAGCATCAAATGACGCTCAATGGGAAACGCGACCATTTCACGCGCGCTGATCTTGTTGCGGTCGCTGAATCGATCAGCCTATCAAAGCCTGATGAGGTGCTGACCGATGTTCTTTCTGCGGTAGAACGCTGGCCGGAATTTGCGCGTGCGGCGGGGGTGAAAGAGGAGCGTATTAGCGAGATTGGGCAGCAGCATCGTCTGGGGTTGCAGTCTGCTGTGCGGTAGATTTGATGCATGTTTAGTCGGATGACGAGGAGTGGCTCGTGATGGCGTGGACGCAAAGCTACCTCGGTCGTGGTGAATATATTTTCAGGCGAGGAGCTAATTCATGTTTGACAAGATAAAAGGTCTTGGCGCGCAAGTCGCCATTAAAGCAGCGGATGCCGCCGAGGGGATCGCGAGCTCGGTTAAAGGTGGCGTGGATTCATTGTCTAATTCGGCGATCAGTATGACTGAGACGCTCAACGAAAAGGCCGTGCGCGTGTCGACAGCGCAATTGTGTACGATTCTTGAGTTAGCTGTGGACGAGGTTAAGACTCGCCCGCTTTCTGCACAGCCAGTTACACTCACGGCAAGTGTGAATTTCGGAGTTGCCACGCTTGAAATGCAAATTCACCTGCCATTTCACCTGCCATCGTCCGAAAAGAAGAATGAAGCAGAAGTCGCTCGGCCGGTAACGATTGCTTAGAGTTAGGCAAATCAAAAGTCCTATACCTCCCTAAAACCATTTACGAAGCAAACCTACCGTATTTTAAAATTGGCGTTGGCTCTGAAATGGCGTCATTGCTACAGTCACTTGGTGATAAAACATGAAGGAGACTGGGAAAAATCCAATGAAGAATTGGAGCTTTATCGCACCGATGACGCAACCTCCGAAATGGCATACAAGATTTGGCGAGAAATATATATTTCAATGGATCATAGCCTTAAAGTAATCGAACAAATCTTTTTTCTGCCGGTTATGGCGAACGTTATTGGCGCGTTATGTGTCTTTGGCGATGATTGTGGGAAATTAATGAGTGCCTATTTTGCAGCGCTAGTGTTTGGCTTTTTCATTGCCGTTGTTGCCATTTTCCAGTTGGCACTGGCAGCCGGCGTGCCGTGGGGGAGCGTAGCTATGGCCGGAAAGTTTCCAGGCCGATTTCCACCTCCCATGCGTGCCGTTGCTTTTGTGCAAACATTTGTATTGATCTTTTTGGGTGCCATTGTGTGGACGCGAGCAGGCATTATCTTCCCGCAATGGTATTTTGCATCAGAAAAGTTCATTTGGGGTGTTGTGGCTTTTGGTATTCTTGGCTTCATTATGAATCTGGTCACACCAATTAAATGGGAACGCATCATTTGGGCGCCAGTAGCGGCAATTCTTCTGATTAGTAGCATGATTGTGGCGATGAGTTAGTTCATGTGGGAATAATTGGGGACGGACCACTGTTGATGCCTGTTGACGCCTATTGATCAAGGAGTGTGAAATGTTTCAAGGTTTGCCAAATTGCGGTGACAATTTCGTTTCGGTGTTTAAGGCGCGAGAAATACGCCGCAAAAAGGGGCTCAGTCTGTGTACACGCGTGTGGCCGCGGATTTGGAGCGAAAGGGGGATGTTGCTCGTACGATCGGTATTAAATTGCGGTGCGATGATTTTCGCACGGCGACTCGCGACATAACATTGACCATGCCTGCGGCGCATACTATTGTTTCAATGGATGAAAAAATCAAATCAGGAACTGCAGTAAAGATGGATTTTGGAGTTTCAGTTTGCGTGCCCCATCCCGAATTCGAGTGTTTTTCCATTTCACTTTCGGGTGTACTCAGTAGTTCGAGCGAATAACGCCCGACCGTTCGTGGAAACGCGCGCGCGGTCCGCCTAATGAAACGGCCCAAACGGTGGAGATTCAAGCATGAGTGCGCATAGCGAAAACGCCGCTCAGGATCTTATTCGTCTCGACCTCGTGGAAAGCGCAAAAATCGGTGGTGCACCTAACATTTGTCGCCACACACAGCAAAATACGCGGACAAAACTTCCCGTGAAACGCCGAAAAATCCTTCGATCCGGGTCAAATGCGCATTGCGTTGACCCGAGCCACCTCATAGAATCTCCATAAGACCGTCGCCGCTTCACCGTGGCGTGGCAAGTCCAACCATTTCGTTGAAGCCGACCCGACCCAACTCGGCTTTTTTTTGCCGCCCGAAACGGGACGGCTTAACTCAAATGTTAGCTAACTAAGGAGTCAGAATGAGCATCCACATATTGAGTGCGAAAGACTTGGTTCAGGATCTCGCAGCGGATCGCGTGACGCCCCAACAGCAAGCCGTGTATTTAATACTGAACTTTTGCGTCTGGATCGTGCCCTCGTATCTGTTCCTTTTTCCCGCACCCACCACAACGGAAGTGCCGTCTTTTTTTTGGTCGGCCTGGCTCATTGAGATGTTTCTGCTGGTAATTATCTGCATTACCGGTGTCAACTCTTGCCTCAGAAAATGCCGGGTTGATCCGCGAAAGAACTTTTTCGTTGATTTCACCTGCCTCTCGATTCCAGTCACCATTGTCACGGTGATCGTGATTTGGGGCGTGTTTCATCTCTTCACAACTTTGCCTGCGTGGCTACTGATTCAAGGCACTGTTTCTAACGACTCGGTAGGGTGGCTACCCTGGCTCCAGTCCTCACGCATCTACGAC
>JANOTC010000328.1:0-7925 GCA_031416175.1 Gammaproteobacteria bacterium | reverse complement strand
AAGAAATACTTCAAGTTCGAACTGTTGAGACCGCCGGACAGACTGCTTTTAGACGTTTAACACGACAAAAACGTGTCGATTTCAAGCCGTATGCTGAGTGAATTTCATGAGGCAAAAATGCGTTCGACTGCTGAATTTAGGATAAAACATCTAAGCGTCTGCAGTAAAGGCAGGCCGAATTATTTCGCCTGAAAGCTTTACCGCATAATCACGCACGTCAACCGGCCACGCGCCCACCAGATCGCGAAACTTCAAATCGTCCTTTGCAAACAACGCACGCGTTGCTTCTTCGAATCCAGGCATATCACCCGCCATGGCAGACATGAAATGGTACGCGCGTTCCTGTGCCACGCGTGTTTTTTCCTTATCACCCCCGGCACGGCGCGCATCCTCGACCAACTTGCGCAATGCCACCGATGCCCCCCCAGGCTGCGTTGCTAGCCATTCCCAATGACGAGGCAAAAGCGTCACCTCTCGCGGGATAACGCCCAATTTAGGACGCCCACGCCCTCGCGGCTCGACAGAAGCCGATTGCTCGGAATGCGCTACCGGAACCCCGTCGCCAATCTCCGCCGCACCCTTCATCCGGGCAATAACCTCATCGTCCGAACCGCGCGTGTCGATGTCGATCTGGCGACCTGTCGTGTCATCAAAAATCAGGATTGGATTGGTTCCTGCCCCGTTCTCTAGCGTCCGCTTAATGAATAAAGCCACTTCCGGCATCGAGCCTGTCGCGATGCGCCGATGTCCTTCGAAGCTGGTATAGGAATGTACGAACGAATTATCCACTGGGGCGTCCTCTGGTTGTTGAGGCTATATTATTACCCGGGTATTATTACGATGTCAATTACATCCGGGTAATAATAACGCTTGCTCACAATCCGCCACTAAATCCTCCACATCCTCAATGCCAACCGAAATCCGAATTAAGCGATCACTGATCCCCATACTTTCCCGCCGTGCTGGCCCCATTTCCCAAAAAATAGTCTGCGCCACGGGAATCGCGAGCGTTCGATTATCGCCAAGATGGCTAGAACAAATAATGACGTTTAACTTTTTCAAGAAACCAAGAAAATCACCTGCGTCCGCCACCTCAATTGCCATCATTCCGCCAAAACCTTTGAACAAACGGCGCGAGCGCGGGTGCTGAGCGTGTTCTTCCAAACCAGGATAATACACTCGCTTTATCGCCCGGTGATTTGAAAAATATCGCGCCAGCGTAAGCGCATTCGCGCAAATTCTATCCATCCGTAGCGCTAACGTTTCAGCACCCATCGCGAGCCGATGTGCCGACTCCGCATCGAGCGTTGCGCCCATATCGCGTAAACCCTTTTTCTTGATCTGCAGAATTCCCCATTGCCTAACATCGGCTACCCGGTACGCCTCATAAATGTTGGGAAACGTCTGCCAATTAAAAATCCCTGTATCGGTAACTGAACCACCCAACGCGTTGCCGTGCCCACCAATGTATTTGCTTAAAGAATTTACGATCAATCCCGCCTTCACCTGCGCCGGACGAAACAAATACGGCGATGTCATTGTATTATCAACAACAAACAATACACCGCGCTCAGCGCAGAGCGAGCCGATACCCTCCAAGTCAGTCACCTGCGTACACGGGTTTGCAATCGTCTCTACAAACACCATACGCGTTGTTGGGCGCAGCGCGACCTCGACATTTGCGCTGTCCGTTGCATCAACAAACGTTACTTCAATTCCAAACGAACCAAGCGTAGAAAACAGGCTATTTGTATTCCCAAACAAAAACGCGCTGGCGACAATATGATCACCCGCCTGCAACAACGCCAAAAATGTGGCCGACAATGCCGCCATGCCCGTGCTGAAACAAACGGTAGCAACGCCTTGCTCCATCAAATTAAGTTTGGCCTCCAACGCATTCGTGGTTGGATTGCCCTGTCGCCCATACACCAATCCAGGTTTAATGCCCTGGAACGCCTTGATTAAATCTTCTGGATCAGAATAGGCATAGGCGACAGTCGTATACAACGGCCTATGAACCGCCCGATATTGGTCCGGCTGGCGCCGATCACAATGCAACACGGCTGTGGAGAATTTGTGGTCTGACATTTGATTTGTACTCCGACTTGGCTTTATCCGTTGAGGTTGAAAATCATTTCGCGACCGGCTTGAACTGGCGCTACACGGCAAACCTGTATCCAAGGCCAGCCGATGAACGTCTTCGGGTGAAAAATCAAAATCCGCCAGATTCAACGAACGCTTTATTGCAATCTCCCAGATGCTCGCGGCTCTGAAATTTTATCGGCGGTGACCGTGCGCAGAAACGCGTTGACGCCTTTTGCTCATTTCGTCTAGCAGGCGCGGATAACGCATTTCCTTGAATTGGAGTCCGTGTGACGTCGTAAACGTCAGGGACGCAATGATGTCTATCGGGGCGAAGAGATCCAATCCGTAGTCGACAAATATCGGCTTTTTCTGGTGACGTTTAGCCACGTCGAATACATGCTCAAGACACTTAATCGCGAATTTTTCACCATATCAACAGCGATGCTGCGCGTAGCCACCTGGCATCCAGACCGAAAAGATCCTTGAGAACGTCGATATTCAGAATGGGTGTCATCGACTCAGTCAAAATCGATGTCCGTCCTAAAGTGGGGTTTCGAGGCTTTGACCATACTGAGCGAAAACATATATGAGTCCGTAACGCCGAGTTGCCCGGAGTTCACGGCGTCGAACGTCGTCTGCCTTCGCTGAGCCTCGGCCGCCATTAAATCTGCGGAAACGGGGTTTTCGAAAGACTCCCGGGATAACCCGGCTTTGTCGGCGTTCATTCCAAGCCGCACCCAATACTCGATTTGTTTCGCGATCGAGCGATTGCTCAACCCACTTTCGTCAAGGGCGGCATCGTAGACTTCATCTGATATGCGTATAGATTTCATGTGTGGCATAGTGCCACACGCCGTTCGGTCGGCGCAATCTTTGGTGATTTCTCGTGCCCGATAACGCCGCACCGCCTTCGTTAAAAGTACTCAGATAGCCGTCGTACACAAACACGCGGTTGCGGCGTTGGCCGGTGAGTTCGCGGGCGATACTGAGCGTCCTTTACGACATCTACCGTTTCGTTGCATGGCTCAGCACAGTGCGCTAACGAATTTTGTTGAGGGTAGCGGAGTACCTCGACCGCGCCCGTTTTCATGGACTTCAGTGCCGCTGAATTGTTTTTCCTTGGTTCGAACGGCCAATCCGAACAACGTTGCGTGCAGCGCATCACGAAGGAATTAATCGTCGAGAAGCATGCTGAAAACTACGCCGTACTTCATCCAAGTGGCTAACTCTCCAGCACCCGAAAGGTGACAATAGGCACACAGTAAAGATAAACTGGCGGCATGGAACCATTTCGCTGGAACCACGATAAAAACAAATCGCTGAAGGTTGAGCGCAGCATTTCGTTCGAAGAAATAGTACTCGCCATTGAAGCAGATGGTTTGTTCGATGTTTTGCGCCACCCAACCCCTGAAAAATATCCAAATCAATCTGTTTTGGTCGTGGCGCTTGATGGTTATGTTTATTTGGCGCCTTACGTTGACGAGCCGGATTACTATTTCTTGAAATCAGTGATTCCAAGCAGAAAGGCTACCAAAAACTATTTGCCCAAGGAGTAACACCCATGAAGAAACTTGATGCCTTTGAAAAAGACATTTTGGCTGCCTATGAAAAGGGCGAACTCAAGTCCCCGTCTCCTTCGAAAGCAAAGTTGGCAAAATTCAAGGCTGCCGCCACAGCCACTTTTCTTAAGGAAAAACGGGTTAATATCCGTCTTTCCACACCTGACCTGATGGACATCCAAGCCCGAGCACTCGAAGAAGGTTTGCCATATCAAACGTTGATCGCCAGCGTTCTTCACAAGTTTGTGTCGGGGCGCCTGGTAGAATCCGCCTCCAGCCTAACCCCTCGCGGGACGCGCCAAAAACGGCGTTCTCCTTAACTTAACCGCTGAGCTCGCTACTGGTCGAACGAATGCTTCCCGCCGCACTTGGGCGGCCACATTAACTTGGTATTGGAGCGACGGTGGAACCCGGTCAACGCCTCTCAATCGGGCCAACCTGGCGGCGGAATGACTTCGCGCTCAATGATAAGTCTGTTAGTCAAACCCTCGCCAACCTGGATGCCGTCTATTGGCTTAAACAACTCCCACCACTTGACCTTGATTTCTTTTTCCCTCATGCCGCTTAGCTCCGTTTCGCTTTTATCGGGCGTTGCGTATTCTTACGCAAACGTGTGGAATAGACCCCCATGAAAATCCTCGCCATCTCCGGCAGCCTACGGAAAGCATCGCTGAACACGACGCTGCTTCGCGCGGTAGCGCGCATCGCCCCGCCCAGAATCGAAGTCACCCTCTTTAGCGGCCTCGGCGACTTACCCTTATTCAACCCAGACATTGAAGCCACCGAACCCGCCGCTGTGGTGGCTCTGCGCGAGCAAATCATAGCGTCCGACGCCCTACTCATCGCTAGCCCCGAATATGCGCACGGCGTCACTGGCGCAATCAAGAACGCATTAGACTGGATGGTCGGCAACGAATCCTTTGTTAACAAGCCCGTCGCCCTACTAAACGCATCACCCCGCGCGACCCATGCACAAGCCGCCTTACGCGAAACGGTCTCCACCATGTCAGCACGCCTTATCGACGAGGCATGCATTGCTGTGCCCATCCTCGGTTCCGGCCTCAACGAAAACGATATCGTTCAACACCCAGAGATCAGTCTCACCTTGCTCACCGCCTTGATCGCTATCGAAGCAGCAGTCCGCTCAGGCACCCCTACACCTTAAACCAACAAATTAACCCCCCCATCGGTACACTTCTTGCCCTACTCTCCCCACCCACGTTAACCAGCATGACCAATGGCCGTACCCAAGCTCGACCCTGGCACCGCCTTAAACAACGCCGCGCAGGCGTACGCAAAAGGCGAATTTGACGCCGCCGAACGCGCTTGCCGCACGCTTATCCAGCGCTGGCCGGACTTTGGCGACGCGATGCATTTGCTCGCCGTCATCTTGCATCAACGTAACGACAACACAGGGGCCGCCACCTGGCTAACACGACTCATACATAAACAGCCAGGCAACCCCCAAGTTCACAACACCCTCGGCAGTGTTTACAAAGCCCAAGGCAAACTCATCGACGCCGCCTTGATGTTTGCTAAAGCGCAGCAACTCGCACCCGACTACCTCGACCCTTACATAAATCTATCGTTGATATTCATCGATCAAGGCAAACCGCACGACGCTCGCCCCCTACTTGAGCAGGTCCTGAAAAAGAACCCCCAACACGCTCGCGCACACAGCTTACTGGGCGACGTGTTCACCTTTTTGAAAGATTACGCGCCAGCCATAAAATCTTATCAAGCTGCGTTACAACTGGCGCCCGAGCAAATAACCATTCGTTTTGCGCTCGCCCTCGCCCATCGTCACAACGGCGACTACGCACACGCGGAACAACGCTTTAAACAGGTCATTGCTGCCAATCCGAAGCACCTGGACGCACTCATCGAATTCGGCAACACATTATTAGCGCAAAAAAAACACACAGAAGCGATTGAATGCTACCAAGCATTGTTACGCGAACATAACAACCACCCTGGCGCATTAAATAATCTTGCAGCGCTTTACGAAGACACCGAGCAACTCGACCTTGCTGAACACTATTATCGACACGCGCTCACCGCCAATCCTAACGACACAGACGCCACCGCTAATTTAGGCCGACTACTTTGCAACCAAGGCCGACTCGCAGAGGCCGAACCCATATGCCAACGCGGCATCGCGCTCGCGCCCAATAGCGTCAATGCCCACATTAACTTGGCCTACTGCTTTTACTTGGCCCGCGACTATCAACGCGCCGAGCCGTGCTACCAACGCGTATTAGACATTGACCCAAACAACAGCCGCGCCAACTACAATTTAGGCAATATCTGCGTCAAAACGGGTCAATTCGCGAAAAGCATCCGCTATTTTGAGCGCGCCCTTGAACTGGCACCTGACCACAAAGACGCCGCGTTTAACTTGGGCATAAGCCATTTGACCATGGGCAACTACGCAGAGGGCTTCCATTATTATTTCCAGCGCCCACGCATTGTCGTGGAACGCGACACCCTCTCGCCTTTTTCCCCCACAATGCCCTTAGCTGGAAAACATATTCTCCTAACAAAAGCGCAAGGTATTGGTGATGAGATTTTTTACCTACGGTTCGCACCTTTACTCGCCGCGAAAGGCGCCATTCTGAGTTACCGGCCAGACCCAAAGATTACCTCCTTCGTCCATGACACTCCGTGCATCTCAACCGTGTTAGACCTCGAACAAATCGCCGCCACCGACTACACCTTCGCCATCGACGATTTGCCGTTATTACTGCAAATGCGCTACGCAAGCGAGATTCCGCCGCCACTGCCACTTCACCCACAACCGGACCGGGTAGACGCCTGGCGCGCCACGCTTGCCGACATCGGCCCACCCCCTTACATCGCCGTCACATGGCGCGCAGGAACAGTGGCCAAATCACTACAACAGAGTTTCAACCAACTCTATAAAGCCATCGACATCGCCCATTTGGCCGCGAGTTTGCGCGACACCCGCGCCACCATTTTAGTGCTACAAAGACACCCCACCGCCGGTGAAGTCGACGCGTTTTCACAAGCGTTAGGGCGAACGGCTTATGATCTAAGCCACGTTAACGACAACCTCGACGACATGCTCGCTCTCCTCGATGTTATTGACGACTACGTGGGCGTTAGCAACACCAATATGCATCTGCGTGCGGGCCTGGCTAAGCCCGCACACATACTCGTGCCGCACCCGGCTGATTGGCGCTGGCAATTGAGTGGCGAAATATCCCCGTGGTTTCCCCACTTTAAAGTTTATCGAGAAATTTATGGCAACGGCTGGGAGGAGCCATTATGCAAGCTTCGCCACACACTGGCGCGCTATCAATGACGGTGAAACAGACTTCTCGAAACTTGAAACAAGCCACCGCTTACCTGCAGAAAGGTGAGTGGTCCCAGGCCGAAGTCATTCTCACCGAGCTGACAAAAACGCTCCCCAAATACGACTCCATTTGGTTACTACTCGGCACCACCCGCGCTCAATTGGGCATGGCACAAGGCGCGGAAATCGCGCTCAAGAAGGCGACCGAATTAAACCCAGGCAGCGCCGAAGCGTATAACAATCTTGGCTTCGTCATCGACATGCAACATCGTCCGGATGAAGCGAAACGCTGTTATGCACGCGCCATTCAAATTGACCCGCGCCATTCCAACGCACAATATAATCTTGCGCTACTGCTGCAAAATCAACAGCAACCCGATCAAGCGCAAACCCACTATCGCCTCGCTATTGATGCCAATCCGCTTTACACGAATGCACTAAACAATTTAGGACTACTGTTGTTAGAAAAAGGGCAGACTGAAGAAGCCTTCACGTTCTTGGAGCGCGCACTCCGCTTCGCCCCAAACGACGCCAACATAATTACGAACGCCGGACACGCACTCTATTGCTTGCATCGCTTTACCGAAGCCATCAACTTACATGACCGCGCACTCATCCACGCGCCCACACTGGCGCAAGCGCACAGCAATAAAGGGCTAGCGCTGCAAGCCATCGGCGACACCGATCTTGCCGCCGCCGAATTTCGTGCCGCCTTGAGCGCACAACCCGACTTTGTCATCGCGAAACACAATCTCGCTCATTTGGAATTGGCGACCGAAAAATACACACTGGCTTGGAGCCACTATGCAAGTCGCCCGTCCAAACGCGCGCAATGCACGCAAGAAGTGCCAAACCTCGCCAAGGACTTGTCCGGCCAAACCGTATTAATTCGTGGTGAACAAGGTCTCGGCGACGAACTCTTTTTCTTACGATTCGTACCCGAGCTATTAAAACGCAGCGCACGC
>JANOTC010000327.1:0-2277 GCA_031416175.1 Gammaproteobacteria bacterium | reverse complement strand
ACCTGGAGAGGGCCTAATTTTTTTACCCGAACCAGAGCTTTAGACCTATAGTAGCGGAGCACCCTCGGTGGGAAGAGATCGTGTTCAAGCTCGGAATACGGATTTGTGAATTACGAGTGTTGTTGTAAAGTCACGTGGGATTGTTTTATGAAGCAAAGAATACTGATTAAGCATTTCACGAAGAAACTCGCGGACCTTCGTTTTGCTGATCCGACGATCCATAGCCAGAAATATCTGTGTAATTTGGTGGGGATCAAAGATCACGAACTGAGTCGTTTGAAAAGTGACGCCCTCTCTGGTACGCAAGAGCGTCATGACAGCGTGCTTGTTCCAGTCGATATAGCTACCAAGTTAGCCCGATTTGCGGTGGGACTGGGCGTTAATTTTGAGGAGGATGGGTACATTAGCAAACGCAGTTTCAGGACATTTATGAACAGAGCGACAGAATATGCAAAAGGCTTTTGTTCTCTGCCACCTGGAAAATCGGAGGGCATGGAAAAAATGGGAGTTGTCACTGACCTCCTCGCCAATATAGCGAATAATAAAATTGGAACAGAGCATATGGATATTTCTATTGAGGGCACGTTTTTCCCTGCATTGCTGCTGTTTCCTGGCTGGTGGAATAGAACTACGAATGTCGAACAGATTGATTTCTCGGAATGGGGCGGCCTGCAACGATTTTTATATTCAGGTTTCGAAACGTGGGGGCCATCGTGGGAACTTAGCCTTGAAGACAACAAACCGTGGCTAATTGGCCAGCTAGCCGGCACCGATGAGGCAGACTCGATTCTTGTGATCGTCGATGCCTTCAATGCGACCGAGATGCGGGAAAAGTTCCGCGAAACTAAGCTGCCGGCTTACGTGAAGGTGGTCGGAACGCTATATCATAGGAAACACTTGCCTAGCGATATCATATTATCCGAGTGTGGCAACGAAATTGCGTCCGCTGTGACTGATTACTGCATTGTCATTCGGAAAGAAAATAAGCACCATCAATTAAAATGGGAACACTTTTGCGACTACTACACAGGCTACCTGTGGCAGTGCTGGATACCAGAAAAGAAATTGGAGGAAATCAACCAAGTGCGCGACCCGATGCTCCAGGAGGTCTTCTTCTGCTGGGAGCACACCAATTATGGGGCTGCCGACGCGTTGAGGTACAATTTGCACGGACTTGAACAAAAGAAATTGTACATACAGCGAGAAATTAAAGACAAATTAGTCCTTTTGCAGAAGTCCTCAATCGTCGTGGGTGACGAGCAACCAGTTTTAGATAAAGACACGTTCTACAAAGCCCTTTTTAGGTTTCGTAATTGTTAGGACTATCAATCGTCTCACGACGGCGGCCTCAATTGGGTAATAACTGAGAGGATAGGGACTATAATCCGCCTTTTTCCAAAAATCCACCTCCATGTTCCGTAAACTCAACGCCAAAAAACGCCGAGCATGGTCGGCCAAGTAGGTTACTCGACGTGTTTTTGAGCTTCGTTGGACAGGAATGGGGCCGAGGAGCGGTTCTTTTCTCCCGCCAACAGCCGTTTTCGTTGAGGAGGCCGAGCGAGGCCGTTGATCATCGCTTGGGAGGCGGCAATCAAGGTCGGTGGTGGCTTACGTGAACTCGGTGAATCGTAGAAAGCGGGATTCTTGGCCGGCGCCCGCGGCGGCGCTCGTGCTGGCAAGCCCAGATGCTTGAGAACCTTCGCAATTGTCGACGGGTCTTCGATGGCGGCAATGATGGTTAGCCTGCCCTGGCAGTTCGGACAGCGTTCCAAGTCGATGTTGAATACCCGTTTGAGTAGCCGCGCCCAGGAGATCGATTGTTTTGGCGTGCTTGGAATCGGCGCTTCGCCAGCGTGATCGCTGAGCGGATCCGGAATGACTTGCGGCACAATCTGAGAGCGCCACTTGGCATTAGGCGCCAACACGCCGTGATAGCGAATCAGATTCAGCCGTGGCCGCGGCACCAACGCCGCGAGTTTCTGCATGAACTCCAATCCCGTCATCACCAAATGCGTCGTGCCGTCTCGATACGGGCTTTTGAGCTTGAGAATGACATCGCCATTCGAGTTCATCTTGATGCGTTCGTTGGCCAACGCTGGGCGCGTAATGTAACGACATAGCCGTTCCAACTTGCCCCGATCTGTTGCAGCGCAATAGGTGTTGGCGTGTAAACTGAATCCGCTTTGACTCACGCAGCGATCCGAAACACTCGTCCATTCTTGCGGTGGTGCGGTTTGTAGCGTTAGGATTTTTTGTCCCGCACGCGGGCCCAGTGCA